>CAJOQX010000189.1 GCA_905236865.1 Candidatus Rifleibacteriota bacterium | reverse complement strand
TGCTTTAAGAAATAGAGCTAATTTAGAAATAATTAATTATATTATTTCATTAGGAATAAATGTTAATGAAAAAGATAATTATGGAATGCCGTCTATTGCTTTTGCAGCCACATATAATCCATATCCTGAAGTGTTAGATTTGCTTATAAATAAAGGCGAGGATATTAATTATAAAAACAAAGACAATGTTAATCTTTTGCATCTAGCTGCTTCAGGTAATAGCAGTGAAAAAGTAATTGAATACATGATTGATAAAGGAATTGATATTCATTCTTTAACTTCCAAATATGAAACTCCATTGATATTATCTGTTTCTAGGAATCCAAATTTTAATGTATTTAAAAAGCTATTAGAAAAAGGTGCTAATATTAGAGATACTGATAGATGTAAAAATAATCTATTGCATTTTGCTGCAGGTTGGAATGAAAATCCTGTTTTCATTGATTATCTCTTAAAGAATGGTTTTTCTATAAACGATAAAGATTCTTCTGGAAATACACCTGTTATTTATGCCGCTCAAAATAGCAATATCAATATTATTAAAATTCTTGTGGAAAAAGGTGCTGACCTAAAGTCAGCAAATGATTATGGATTAACTCCTTTGTTCTTATGTAGCAATGGTGATTTGGGTAACAATATTGAAATGGCTAGGTATCTAATCGAAAAAGGAGTAGATGTTAATGCTAAAACAGACGAAGGACGAACTGCATTAATGCAAGCTGCTTGTACTATGACTGACCCTGAATATATTGAGTTATTGATTGCTGCTGGGGCAGATGTTTTTGCTGAAACAAATAACGGCTATAATGCCTATAAAGTAGCCGTTGAAAACAATCCCAACCCTGCAATTGCAGAAACAATCAAAAAATATATGACTATGGCCTCTTTCAAAGAAACATCATTCGATATTCCTTCAAAAGATGTCATTAATTAGTGTTTGCTCAATAGAGTGAGGTTTTACCCCACACCCTGTGAGCTAAAAAATACTAGATTATCACGCAGTCTAAATAACGCCCTGTAATCTAAAATATTATATCTTGAATATTTTTGTTAGTTTTTGTAACATTTATTGATTAATCATAATTTTTCTAAGCTAGAATGGTTTTCAAATCTTAGTTAGTTTAGAGATTATAATCTAATTAATATAAAAATAAATCTGTGATAATTAAGGAGCTGAATAGAATGGAAAAGACAACAAATGGTAAAAATTTAAAAGATAATGGTATTCAATCTGATAATCAATACAAAAAATACACTGTTGCGGTATTGGGTGCTTCTGGAGTTGGTAAAACGTTCTTTTGGGCTTCTTATTTCAATTCTGTGATTAATCTAGGACAATCCGATAATATTCCTACATTAACTGGTGATACTGAATACATATCAAAAACAATAAAAATAATATTCACAGACCATGAAAAGGTTAGTGGAAATGAAAAAGATACTGTTATTAGTTTTAAATTAGATTCAAAAAAAATGGATATTGATTTAATAAATTTAAGAGGTTGCCCCTTAAAAGAATTAAGTTGTGAGAAAGAATCAAAAATATTGTCTGTTCTGGAAATGGCTGATGGTATTATGGTGTTTATTTCAGCAGAGGACATAGTAAAAAATAAAATTAATAAACTTTTAGATGATAATATTGGTTTCATACGGGTTATCCCTGCATTTAGGTCATTTTTGCATTCTAAAAGGTTTAAAGAAGCTGCCGTTCCTGTTTGATTTATCTTTACAAAGGGCGATAAAGTCGAACAAGATACAGAGTATTTGATGGGTAAAATAATGATTGCCTCAAATTCGTATAATATGAATATAGATTCTTCAGACGATGAATTGTTCTTTTCTTTATATGAAAAGGGGGAAAATGTTAAAGGTTTTAAAGTATCTGCCGTTGGGGTTAAATGGGAAGATGATGTTATAGAAGCTAAAGTTCCTGAAAATGTTAAGCAAAGTAATATCGTAGAAACAATGGATGAATTATATGAAGCTATGTCTAAAACTCGTCAAACAAACGACAATATGCTTGATTATATCCCAACTTTGGATGGTTTAAAAATTTTACCAGATTTATTGTCGGGAATATTATATTGCATAAAAGAAGCATTAAAAATAGTATTAAAAAAAGATGATGAGGATAAATTTGAAGAGTTTATAGATAGAATTGGAAACAGATATAATTCTATTTTTAAAAGGATATGGGAAAAATGTAAAATTGGTGACAACTTTACTCTTTTTGACTTAATCTTGTGTTTACTGGGACTGGATCCTTTAAGAAACTATATTCATAAAAATCATGAAAAATTGAGAAATAATCCTATATTTGCAAAATTGGAAAAAGAGGATAAACTTACATCTTTTGAGTTGATATTTGCTTCCTTAGTTGGTGAATCTTCTGTTAATACTTTGAGAAAATTAGTTAATTTTAGAACTGTATTTAAGGATATAATAAAAACTTTTCTTACGAACTGAAGATTAAGGGAATCAAACAAATCTAAGCTCAAAATGCCACTGAATTAGGATATAAGAGGCTATCGCCTTTCGTTGTGGGTGATTAGTGATTAGTGATAAGTAGTAAGCCCCTAACCCCCTTGCTAGCCAAGCAAAGGGTGAAATAGGGGGGAGTCAAATCAACTTATCTCTCAATTCAATTTATTCTTCATAGTAACGTTTTACTCTTGGGCTAATTCTACAGGTGATTTCGTAGGAAATAGAATTAAGCTTTTCAGCCCATTCGTCTGCTGTAATTACTTCATTGCCAGAGTAACCGATTAATACTACTTCATCGCCAACTTTTACATCAGTTTTTTCGCCTGTGCCGATGTTACACATGGTTTGGTCCATACAGACACGACCAACAACAGGGCAAGATTTGCCATTTATCAAAACTCTGCCTGTATTAGAAAAAAGTCTGTTGAATCCATCGGCATAACCAGCTGGGAAAGTAGCTATCCAAGTGTCTTCTGGAGCAACCCAAGTTCTGCCATAACCAACCGAAGTGCCTTTACTAACTTTCTTAACAAATGAAACCCTAGTTTTGAAAGACATTCCTGGTTTTAAATCAAGAGTCTGGGGAACATCATTTGATGGGTAATAACCATAAATAATAATTCCTGGTCTTACCATATCGAAATGAGCATCTGGATAAGCTGTTACAGCAGCACTATTAGCACAATGAACAAGTTTGAATTTAAAATTATAAGTTGACTCAATGTTAGTAACTATTTTTCTGAATTTTTCTATCTGTCTTTCAGTAAAAGTTCTACTAGAATCATCGCTAACAGGCAAATGTGTCATTACTCCTTCTAAAACTAGATTTGGGCATTGTTTTAAAATTATCTCTGACAATCTTAAAGCTTCTTCTTCACCAACGCCAATACGCCCCATACCTGTATCTAACTGCAAATGAACGATTGCCTTTTTCCCTAAAATCCCAGCTGTTTCATTGTATTTACGAATATTATCTTCTTCACAAACGCAAAGAGCTATTTCGTTTGCTACAGCAGAATCCATTTCTTCTTCAAAAGCAGGACTAAGCTTTAAAATAGGCAAAGTCACACCTGCATCACGTAGTTCCATTCCTTCTGGAATACTAGCAATTGCTAAATAATCAGCAATTCCATATTTTTGTGCCATTTTGGCAACTTCAACAGCTCCATGACCGTAAGCATCGCCTTTAATAGAGATTAAGATTTTGCATTCTGGTCTTATAATCTTCCTAATGGCTTCAATATTATGTCTAATATTGTTTAAATGGACCACAGCATGAGTTTGATACAGCATTTGTTTTAACCTTCTTTTATTATTTTAAATATATATTCTGATGTGATTAGTGCTAGCAAAGCACCATAATTCGGATAAAAAGCAATTTCATCGCCAACTCCAAATTCTCTTTTGCAATCGGTGACATCA
>CAJOQX010000188.1 GCA_905236865.1 Candidatus Rifleibacteriota bacterium | reverse complement strand
GCTTCGTTTTTTTTTATTAATTTCATAATTAATCGCTTCAATCAATTAAAAAAATAACTTTCATTTTCCCCTATCACTTTTTCTATATATTTTTAAATTGCTAAAATCTCAAAGTCGTTGGTTTTCTTTTTATAGTATCTATATAAAAGCATTAAACCAGTACCTTTAAGGAAAGTTGAAAAACTAATAGCCCACCAAATACCATCTATACCCAAACCAAAATAGCTTGCAAACAGCCAGGCTAGAGGTATTCTTCCAATAGTCAAAGGCATTGTAACAAGGGTTGTCGGCAAAGTCTTTCCTAAACCAGTAAATACGCCTATCATCAAATTTTCGTAACACATAAATATTTCAAAAACACCGATTATATAAAGATACTTTGCTCCAGCATCAATCAGAATATAATTATTTGATAAAAGATTAATAAGATTATGTGGTAAAAACAAATAAAAAATCATAAAAGGCGTAATAATTACAGAAGACATAAACAGGCAGCAATCTACGATTTTGTCGATTTTCTGGGTTTCATGTTTCCCTAAATAAAAACCAACAAGAGAAGTGGCTGCAATACCGAACCCTTGAGCAACAAAATAAGGGAAACTTTCTAACCTATGACAAACGCCTACAGCAGAAACTTGAATAACTCCGAAAGGTGTTATTTGCCTCATTAATATTGGATAAACCATACTCCAAACCCATGAGGCAGCGGCATTTGGCAATCCAATAGCCAAAATTTCCTTTAAATAGTTAAATTTTTTCGTAATAAAATATTTTATTGGCGGTATATAATCTCGTTTTCTTAAAAGAAGAGCCCTAGTTATTAAGGAAACAAAATGTCCAACCAATGTGGCATAAGCAGCGCCCTCAACACCCATAGCTGGAAAGCCTAACCAGCCGAACATCATAACAGGGTCTAAAACAGCATTTATAACTAGGCAAATAAGCATTATTATATTGCTTATTTTATTGTCGCCATAAGAATTAAAAACGTTTCCATAAAGCTGATCTAAGAAAATAAAAGGCATTCCAAACAGAAGTATTCTCAAGTAATCAACGGCAATTTTGCTAGATTCGGCATCTAAACCCATTAATTCAAAAGGAAGTTCGACAAAAGGGATAATCAAAAACAGTGTTAAACAACCCATCACAAAACCAAGCCAAGAAGATTGAATAATTACTTCCCAACATCTTTTTCTCATTCCCGCACCATAAAATTGTGCAACTAATGAAGAACAGCCTGTAGACGGAATGAGCATTAATGAATAAATTGAGCCGATTATAAAACTTGCTGAAGCTACTGAAGCTACGGCTACAGCTCCAAGTTTTTCTATCCAGAAGATATCAATAAAATCAAATAAAATAAGACCAAGAAACCCTCCGATTGCAGGAAAAGCAATGTGGAAGATTTCTAATAAAAGGTCTTTATTTTTTGAAATTGAGAAAGCCAAAGTTAGAAACTATCTGAGCAGTCTGTAATCATAACATTTTTAGAAACTATGTATGATGGCATACCAACAGCAAATGGGCTACGTCTTTCATAAGTGTTTGAAAGATTGAAAGAACGGCTCTTTGAAGACATTTTGATAATATTGTTAAAAACTTTTCCCACTCTTTCTGTTATTCTACAGGAAAGCAATGGAGCTACAATTTTACCGTTTTCTATTAATACAGCATTGTAACGTGAGCTACCTGTTAGAATACCCTTTGTTGGACTAGGTATACCAACATAGTGAATATCAGGAATATAAAGAACTTTACCTAAATCTTTTACTGCTTCGAGAACATTAGGGCTATCATTGCCAGTTTCTAAAACAACATTATTAATATAGGTCAAGGAATGACCTGTTAATGGCTTATTATATTTGGCTGCTGTCTGAATGTTATACATTAAACCTTTGAAAATACCTTTTTCAATTAAAGAGAACTTCGTTCGTTTTGTTCCAGCATCATCAAAAGCAAGACCAAAAACTAAATCACTATCAGGATTATCTGTGATAGTAACATTTTCTCCAGAAACTTTATCCCCAAATTTATTATAGCAAAGCCAAGACTGCTTTTCTTCAAACTCTAATCCATTTAGTGCTATTTCAGTAGAAGCAAACAAAAATTCAGCAATCGCACCAGGACCAAAAGCAACAGTGTATTCACCAGGGTCAATCTTGCTACCTTCGTTGTTTTCATAAATAGGTAATAGCCCTTTAAAATGATTAATTACATCTTCTTTATTAAAATCTTCTAATTTCCAACTAGACAGGTCTTTTTTTAATTCCCATCGCTTT
>CAJOQX010000187.1 GCA_905236865.1 Candidatus Rifleibacteriota bacterium | reverse complement strand
GGGTAATATAAGACCATTGATTTTTTTGTAAAAATGAAGTAGTAATAATTGTTATAGATTTTTCTAGATTTATAAAACTCTATTAGGAGAAAGCAAATCTTAAAATATGAACTGTTTAAACTATACTCCAAAACAAATAGCAGAAATATGTAGTGGCGAATTAATTAATAATAATAACGAAAAAATAAAGAAAGTCTGTATAGATAGCCGTAAAGTAGAAAAAGGTGATTTGTTTGTTGCTTTAGTTGGAGAAAATCACGATGCTCATAAGTTTATTCCATCTGTAATTCAGCAAGGGGCAGCTGCGATAATCGTTTCTTCAACAGAAATAGAAACAACTGGTGACACTGCTGTTATAAAAGTTGCAGATACTTTGACCGCACTTCAAAAACTTGCCAATTTCAGAAGAAATGAACTTAAATCTTTCTTTATTGCAGTTACTGGCAGTAATGGGAAAACCACAACTAGATCTATGATTGCTCATATTCTTTCTGGATTCGATAAATGTAGCACCACATCTGGAAATTTAAATAACCATATTGGCTTGCCATTAACAATTTTAGGCATTGATACTGAAAGCAAATATTCTGTATTAGAAATGGGAATGAACCATTTTGGTGAAATTAGAGCTTTATGCAATATTGCTACTCCTGATGCTGCTGTTATAAGTAATATCGGACCAGCACATATAGGAATTCTAGGAAGTTTAGAAAATATTGCAAAAGCAAAATCTGAAATACTAGAACAGTTAAAACCGAATAGCCCTGTTGTTTTGCCTGGCGATAGTGAATATATCGATTTATTAAAGAAAGTTGCAGAAAAAACAAATTATTCAACTTTTGGTGAAAAAGAAAACAACAACTACAGAATCACAGATTTAAACATGAAATCTGATTCTATTGATTTCAAAATAGTTACACCTGTAGGTATAAAAAAGGTTGAATTGAATATCGTCGGCCATCACAATGCTTTTAATGCTACAGCAGCATTAGCAATATGCCACAAATTAGGTTGTGATTTAGACAAATCTATAGAACGACTGAAAACTTTTGTTCCTGTTGGAGCAAGAATGGAATCAGTAAAAAAAGATGGAATAGAGATTTTGTTGGATTGTTACAATGCTAATCCTGCTTCAATGCAAGAAGCACTAAGGTATTTATCTATCTGTTCTGGTCATAAAATAGCCGTTTTAGGCGATATGAGGGAATTGGGAAAAATGTCTGACGAACTTCATCGAAAACTAGGACAACAAGCGGCTGCAAGCGGTTTAGATATGTTGATTTGTGTTGGTGAAGCCGTTAGAAATACTGTTGATTCCGCTATAGACAATGGCATGAATCCGAATTCTGTAGTGCTTTTTGACTCATGCGAAAAGGCTTCTGATTTATTGAAAAAACAGTTAAATAAAGGAATTACCGTTTTGTTTAAGGCCAGTCGAGGATTACATTTTGAAAAAATAGTATATAATCTTTGGCCTGATTTAAAAATGGATTTGCATTGATTTTTTTATAAACCTTATTTTAGTTGCTAAAATTTGCTATAATTAACATAGAGGTTGTATAAAGAGATTGTTAAATCAGGAGTATAAAATGACTGAAATAATAAAATCTCGCAAAGGAAATATTACCTTATTAGCTGCGGCTATTTCTGTTTTGTTAGTTGCAATAGTAGCATTAGTTACAGATGTTGGTGTTCTCTATTATGATCACCAAAGATTACAAACTGCTACTAATGCTGCTTGGAAAGCCGGTTTTGATAAGCTTGCCGAAATTAGAAAAACAAAGTCTGTATTGTCGGAAGAAGATGAAACTACAATAAAAAACCACATGAAAGAAGTGTTAGCGGCTAATGGTTTTGGTAGTTTGACAGATGACCAATTAAGAATAGTTTTAACACAAAATCAGACAAACTTGGAAATAAACACTACTGATGACGTAAGTCTTTTCTTTATGAGAGTTTTTAATATTAACACTGCTAATGTTTCAGCAGGTAGATCTGGCGGTACAGATCCATCATCAATTATTCCTATTGCAATACCTCATGGAGAAATACACGATTTGTCTTGGAAAACTTATGATTGGATTCCATTTGGTGAAGATGAAGGTTTTGCCACAGGAACAGAATACATATTAAAACTTGGTGAAGCAGAAGGAAAAGATCCGTTAGGCGATGAAGAATATATGATTTATATTCCAACAGGAATGTCTGGAGCTCAATCGTCAGATAATAGGACAATGCTAGCTTATGGTGCTATTTATTGGGCATTGCAAATAGATGAAAGAGATAAAGGCTCGTTAACACCAGCTTATTGGCTTTTAAGTAATGACGGTGGAGGCTTTTTAACGAGAGCCAGCAAAACATTTGAACAAAAGCTTAGTTCTGGTGACTATGCTGGAGTGTATTATGAACAAGCTCGTCCAGAAAGAATTAAGCAACTTTTAACTATGGTCGGAGCTAACGTTAGTGTTGACGATTTAAATGATTACCTAACGGGTCTTACTCATGGTCTTTACACAAACAGTCGTATAGTTCCATTAACTTGGAGACCACAAATTGCTATTTATTCTTCACAAGACAGTACAGACCCTGTTGAAGACATTCTTATTGCAGCAAAAATTCCGTATGGAAACTATGCTTTACCACAAACCACAGCTAATCCTAGTGGCTGGGATAGAAATACAAATTACAAAGCTAATCATAACACTAAAATTTTTGATATAGAAATATTGAATGGTGAACTTGATAAATACGATTGGATACACTTGCACCACGAAGATTTTACAGGGCAAACAGTAGAAGATGCCGCAAAATATTGTGGCGGAAAATTTCCAACAGCTTGTCAGAAAATTAAACCTGGTTGTTTCCATAATATTGCAATAGGAACTCAAAAAAGCAACACAAACAGAAATAATGCAATTAACACATTGAAAAACCTTGCATGTTCAAATTGTAAAGAACATATTACTTATGAAGTAACAACCAAACAAATCAGACAGGGTAAAAATTATGTTACCTATTATTATGCCACTATGACAGGTTGGAATACTACAGAAGATGAGTTAAATGCTTATTGTACTACAGCACAATTAAATAGATGCGGAACTTGTGGGGTTTTTGATGAAAATAACTTAGGTAATCAAACTAATTTTTCTGGTTGTAAATTTTATAATTATTTACATGAACATTATGGATATACAGACGACACTCCTTTCCCTTATGTTTATCAAGAGTCAGATTTAAATCTTTCTGCTGCTGATATTTGTTCTAAATGGTTTTCAAAAGCGACTTCTTATCAGAAAATGAAATGGGATGTTGCAGAATGTATAAAAAGCCATATTAGAAATGGTGGATTTATGTATACACAATGTTTTGCCGCTGAAACAATAGATTTGTCACTTCAACAAGGAGCCTATTATAGAACAAAAAGTCTCCAGCAATCTTATGATAATTGTATGGTTTTTGAAAACTTTACATATACCACACTTCCTCATAAAGGTAGTGGGACTACTGCACATGGTTATTCTAGTATATTTACTAACAAATATGGAAACGGCACTGTTCAAAATGATTTTAAATATAGTCCGCTTTGCCAAGTTTCAGGGTCTCCAAATACGGGTGCTGGGGCGACTTGCTCTTTTTCAAATGCTACAGTAAAAGATGGTGTAGACAAGATGTCGGCTTTAACAACTACTGTTTGGCAGTATGTGGGCGGTCAATTGACCAACAATGAAGGTGAAAGAAAAGGACAATTCGCTTTAATGGGTGGTCACTATGCTGAAAATATTAATGCTAAACGATTTGTTTTGAATAATATTCTTTTTGGTTCTACTTCAGACAAAGAAACCAGTATAGGAACTCACCTTACTGGAAGAACAAAATATCAATATGGTTGTATAGATCCTGACAATGATAACTCTAAAAATTCTATTGATTATTATAATAGATTGTTATATGGGTATGGATCTCCTGTCAACTTTGCGGATATAATCTCTACTGATAAAAGCAAGAACACATCCGAATCTGATTCTTACAGAAATATAATAAATGGCAAGGTAGAACTAGCTAGTTACACTCCAAATCAAATTGTTATTGTGCCAATTGTTGGAATTCCTGAAGCAGTTAAAAATTATCAATCTACAGTAACTAGGATTGGGGATCAGGAAATAGAAAACAACGATTATACTATATATGATTTAAAAGTTGGAGCAAGCAATGCTGGTGCAGAAGATGCGGATAATTTAAATTCTATGCACACTCCATCAGATATAGATATGAATTTATTGAAGAATTCTGTTCAAGTTATAGGTTTTGCAAAATTTAGAATTATGAGTCCAGAAGAATACACTCGTTCAGAAGTTTTAGGAGAGGCTTTATCTGGGCAAATTCGAGGTGAATTTTTAGGGTATATTGTTGATCCTCGAGATGTTACTGCTTTGTTAGAACAATATAACTCAGGAAACTAAAATCTATTGCCTTGTTTTTAACAACGTGGCAATAGATTTTTCAGTTTTCTGTTTTCTATTTTCAAAACATCGATCCATTCCAACCCCATAACTCTACAGGGTGGTAGGTTACATACACTTTTGCTCCATCTATGTCATAATCTGTTGATAAAATATCGCAAATTTCTTTTGTTAATGTTTGACAAACAGGCTTTGAAGCATTACCTAAAAGACTAATTGAAATGTAAGCCCCTTTGTCTATTTTCTTTTCATTCATATACAAAGATTTATCATCTTCAATACCTGTCATAATATAGGCTTTTGGTTTGGAAAAAGCTACTGAAACAGCATCAGTCAGCTTTGCTTGAAGTTTGTTCTTCTGATTTTCGTCTAATTTAACAGTTAATTTAGCGTCTATGAATGGCATCTATTTACTCCTTAAGTAAGTTTTCGTCATTGCAAGGCTTCGTAGAAGCCGTGGCAATCCATTTGTTTATTAGGGATTAGGGGGTAGGGACAATGTCATTAAGTTAAGCTAAAATGTTTTGTTAGAGCCTGTTTTAAGGCTCTTTTTTTATGCCTATTTTTATACTATTACT
>CAJOQX010000186.1 GCA_905236865.1 Candidatus Rifleibacteriota bacterium | reverse complement strand
GTTAAATTCTTAGAAGATGCAATAAACAAAGGTAATCATGAGTAGAACAACAAACGCATCAAGAAACATTATCTGGGGAACTATAGGAAGAGGAATTGGCTTGATACTTCCTTTTGTCTGTCGCACTGTGATGATTAAGACAATCGGTATTGAGTATGTGGGTTTAAGTGGGCTATTTTCCTCACTGCTGGTTGTATTGAGCTTTGCCGAACTAGGAATTGGTAATGCTCTTGTTTTCAGTATGTATAAGCCCGTGGCAGAAGGGAACGATGATAAAGTCTGTGCTCTTTTGGCTTTTTATCGAAAATGTTACTTTATTATCGGCTGCTTTATTCTTGTTTGTGGAATTATAATGCTTCCTTTTGTTCCAAATCTGATAAAAGGCGATATTCCATCTGATATAAATGTTTACTGGCTGTTTGCTATATATTTAACTAACAATCTGTTAGGCTATTTCCTTTTTGCTTATAAAAATTCTATATTTATAGCCTGTCAGCAGAATCATATAGCATCAAAAGTTACTTTGGTAACAAACATTGTTTTAAATTTGGCTAGAATAATTCTTTTATTATTGTATAAGAATTTTTATTGTTTCGCTGTTGTGCTTCCTATAATCACGCTTGTAAACAATGTTATTGTTTCTTACATGGCTGGAAAATATTACCCAAAATATATTTGCAGAGGTAATTTAGAAAAATCGGAAATCAAAGAAATAGCGTTAAAAGTTGGCGGAATGGTTTTTCAGAAGGTTGGTGGAATAGCGATGAGTTCTGTTGATACTCTTATTATTTCTTCTTTTCTTGGTCTTGTAACTCTTGGAATGTATAACAATTACTATATTATAACTACTTCTTTAACTAGTTTTTTAGCAATTCTTACTTCGTCAATAGTGTCTGTTATCGGCAATTCTATTGTTACAGAAAGCAAAGCAAAGAATAAAGATGATTTTATAAAGTTTAATTTCATATATGTTTGGCTTGTCGCTTGGATGACTGTCACAATGCTTGTGCTTTATCAGCCTTTTATGCAGATTTGGGTTGGTCAGAAACTGATGTTTTCAAATGCAATCAGTTTTCTTTTCACTTTCTGCTTTTTTGTCCATCATTGGTGCGACACTCTTTATATTTATCAAGAAGCTACTGGTGCTTGGTGGGAAACTAAGTTTGTTCCACTTTTGGTCGCTATTTGTAATCTTGTGACTAGTATTGTGTTGCTAGAATACATAGGTTTTGCTGGTATTCTAGTGGCGACAATTTTAAGTTGCTTTATTTACATAATAGGTTATGCTAAGGTTATTGTAAAAGGTTATTTTGGTGACATAATGTCATTAAAAAACTATCTTTCAAAGCAAATCTTATACATGATATCTACGCTTTTTGTCTCTGCAATAACCTATTATTGCTGCTCTTATATTGATGTTGGCAATATTTATTCTAATATGGGAATAAGCATCATTGTTTGTCTACTTTTACCTAACTTATTGCTGTGGCTTATGTGGAGAAATTTGAATGAATATAAATTAGCTTATGCTTTTGTGGCTAGAAATTTTTTAAAGAGCAAGGAGAAAAGAAATAGTGGGATTAATTAAAAAATATTTAAAATCGGTTCTTAGTATTATAACTCCATTATTCCGCCGTATTCTTCTTGGCTTTATAAAAATAACAAAGAAAAAACTGCCTGTTTCTGAAAAATGGCTTGATGATAAAAGTTTTAAAGAATATCAAGGTTTTGCTAAAGTAAACGAAAATATTTCTTACTCTGTGTCATATCGTGAAGTTCCTAAAATTAATGCTAAACATAAGTATGTAGGGGCACAATTTGAGCCTAAAACAAAGAGAGTCTATGCTATTCCAAATGATGCTTCTAGCTTTATGAAAATAACTGAAGATAATTTGGATTTTATTGGTGATTTAGGAGATAATCTTTTTAAGTGGACTGGTGGCTGTCTTTATAATGGTTGCCTTTACGCTTTTCCAAGAACAAGTAATTCTATGCTTTGTTTAAATTTAGAAACAAATAATATCTCTTTCCCATTTTCTTACAATTACAAGACAGAGCATCATTACGGAGGAGTTTGCACTAGCGAGGGTGTGGTTTATCAACCTCCGAGAAGGTCTAATCATATTCTGGTAACAAACTTGAATACTGGTGAAATTCGTCATATAAACCTTGTTCCTGATTTCTTAAAAATGGATTTGCGTTATTGCGGAAGTCTGATTCATCCTAACGGCTACATCTACTTTTTCCCCGAAAATGGTTATGTAATCAAACTAGATCCTAAAAATGACCAATGGTGCTTTATTGGTGGCTATTGTCGTTCTTATGCTTTTGATGCAAAGGTTGGTATAGATGGTAATATTTATGCTTTCAGTGCTTATGGTAAAGGGCTTATGAAGGTAGATGTAATATCTGAAAAAGTTGAAATGCTTTATCCAGAGCGACACTTCGGTGTGTGTGGAACGAAAGTTGGTGTAAATGGCAGGCTTTATGTAATTCCTGGTGATGGAGAAATTGTTTACGAATTTGATGTGACTAATGGCAAACTTTCAGAAATTCATAATTGTAACGATTCTATGAAAGCTAAGTTTGCAGGTGGTGTTACCTTAAAAGATGGTCAAATACTAGGAATGCCAGCTGATGCTAATAGAATTATTGCGATTAATTGCGACAAAGCTGTCACTATTCCAGATGAAATATATGATTATTTCTGTGGGTTCTATTAATAAGAATAATTGGTTTTAAATTTTTAATAACTGGAGGATTATTATAAAATGGGTATTCGAGCAGTATTTGGAAAAATTAAAAGGATTTTATTGCCTAGTCCAAAGATTTATGCAAAATTGGTTTCTGTGATTAATGAAAAACTATTAGAAGATAAAACTGTCTTTGTTACTGGTGGGGGAAGTGGAATAGGGCAAGCGATTGCAGAAAAAGTTATACAATCTGGTGGTAAGGTTATAATTTCTGGAAGAAGAGAAGAAAAACTGAAAGAAGTCTGTGAAAAGCTCGGTAATAATTGTAGATATATTGTTTTTGACATTACAAAATATAATGGCGATTTGACTTTTTTTAAGGAATTAGAAAAATACTTTGATACGAAAATTACAAACATTGTTAATAATGCTGGAATTTATGTTACCAGACCATTTGGCGATTACACTTCTGAAGATTTTGACAAAGTGATTTCTACAAACTTGAAAGCTCCATTTTTGATAACTCAAAGTTATATTAAATATTGCAGAGAAGAAAAATTATTTGGCAATATTGTTTTTACTGCCTCTAATCGTGCATTATTCGGCGATATCGGACCTTATGGAATTTCAAAAGCTGGTCTAGTTAACGCTATGTATGGGTTTGCTAGAGAAAGTATAAAATACGGTATCAGGGTTAATGCAGTAGCACCAGGAATGACTGCCTCTGAAATAAACAATAGAGATGTTAATGGAGATTTATATACATCGGGTTCTAGAAACAATCGTGTTATAACACCTGGTGAAATTGCTGAAATTGTAGCATTTTTATTAGGTGATGCTTCAAAATGTGTGACTGGTGCAATTATTCCTTGTGATGAAGGCGATTTTTTGAGGTGAATTAATGAAACCTATAGGAACAATTATAAGCAGTATTTTTTCAAATCTTTGGAATCTTAGACATATAAATGGTAAGGGAAAACTAGTCACAACGTCAGATGTTTTTTTTGAAACTTAACAAATCTTCAGTTTTGAAACTTGGCGGTAATCTTGTTCTTGGTGATAATAGTCTTGGTAAAAACAACAGGTCTAGTATTCTTAGAATGGATGATGGCACTGAGTTGATAACGGAAGGAAGTTTCAGCTTTTATTATGGGGCAGACATTATTCTGTTCAAAGGCGCAAAGCTAAAGCTTGGTAAAGGTGGTTTTATAAATAGCGATTGTAAAATAAGATGCCACGAATCTATAACTATAGGTGATTATTGTGCTATTAGCCACGATTTTACAATTATGGATTCGGATGCTCACAAGATTAATGGTGTGAAATCTATAAAACCTATCGTAATAGGCAATCACGTATGGATAGGCACTAGAGTTACTGTTTTAAAAGGTGTAAATGTCGGTGATGGGGCAATAATCGCAGCAGGAGCAGTCGTCACAAAAGATGTTCCAGCAAATACTATGGTAGCAGGTGTTCCCGCAAAAGTCATCAAAGAAAACGTTCATTGGGAAAACTGAGAGTTGGAGTCATATAATGAAAAATATGTGGATAGCAAAGAAAAAATGCACTGGTTGTGGGGCTTGCGAAAATGCTTGTCCTAAAAATGCTATAGAAATGAAAAGTGAT
>CAJOQX010000185.1 GCA_905236865.1 Candidatus Rifleibacteriota bacterium | reverse complement strand
TTCAAGAAATTTGTCTAGTTCAAAAATTGGTTTATTCGGCTATTCTGAAGATGAGCAATTAAAAGTTGAATTTTCTCACAAAGAATGTCATGTTAAAAGTACTATTTCTATAGCTGTTACTTGCCGTAACTCTGGTGGAGCACTTTTAAAAGATATTGAAGTCTTATTCAGTAGTGACAATGGTGGAACTTTTTCCGATGAAAAACCTAAGACAAACGATTTTGGGGTAGCTGGAACGAACTTTACTCCTACTAAGGAAGGAACAAATCTAATAAGCATTAATGCTAATGGAATTAGTAAACAGATAACACTACAAGTTTATCCATCACCTATAGAAACTTATTATGTTGGAATTATATTATCTGACGATAAAGTTGATATAAATAAAACTATAACGGTAACTTGTTATGTTTTTGATTCTTCAAATAATGGTGTTAAAGACACCGATGTGTCTTTAATATGCCAATTTGGTAAGTTAGCAGATACAACTGGAAAAACTGATGAAAAAGGCTTTTTCTCAACAACTTATACTGCCCCAGAAGAAGTAGGAGTTGATTCTATTAGTATAAGTGCTTTAGGTGAAAAATCTACAATAAAAATTTCAGTACAATAAGGAAGCAATGAATATGTTAAATAAAAAAAATAAGAATTTAGTTATTCAAGCCACTTCGTCAATGCGATGCGTAAGCTTGCCAATCCATAAAATTTCAATTTTATTCTTCCTTATTTTTATTTCACTATTTGCAGTTGGTTGTTCTAGTGATAAACCTGTCTATTCTATTGCTGAAGCTGAAGGAAGTGGATATAAAATATCATTAATGGTTCCTAGTAAAACTATATCTGATGGGGGTTCATTTAGCCTTACAGCTTTTGTAACTGACCCTAATGGTGACCCTGTACCTGATGAAGATGAAGTTGTTAAATTTGCTTGTTCTGAAAATGAAGTAAAATTTGAAGACGACAAATGTGATGTGAAAAATGGCGTAGCTGCTACAACAGCTCAATGGGAAGATCAATCAGACAATGATAACCCTGATCCTCCAATGAATGCAACAATAACTGCTTCATATAAAGGTGCTATAGCTATTGTTCAAGTAATTCTAATTTCTAAGGCTTTCTAATATGAATAAATATATAAAAATATTACCATTTACTTTTTTATTATTATCAACCAATCAATGTTTTGCTGAAGGAACCTGGATAAAAAAACAGCCTTGGTACGGTGATGCTTATGATGATTATCAAGAAGACACAATTCAGCATGCAGATTTACATATATCTAGAAATGGAAGAACTTATCTTATAGACTTACTATATAGCCGTTCAGAAGATATATTGACAACTTTAAAAGAAATATTTGAAGCCAATATATCTAGTGGGGATATGACTCTAAGTCATAATTCTACGACAAATTCTATTATTGCAAGGTTTGCAGAAAATGGCGATGAAAGTTTAATTCATGAACTCTGTGATGTTCTTAATTCATTAGATAGACAGACGGGACAAGTTTTAATTGATGTTCTTGTTGTTGAATTAAATTTAAGTGATAGAGATGTATTTGACGTTGAATATAAAGAATTATTTTCAAATGTAGCTGGAACAACAAATTCTTTAGTAAATGTTGCCGTTGACCATGGTAATATCAATTTAAGTGACCCCAATACAAATGCAAATGGATTTAAAGCATTAATTACATCTGGTGCAAAAATGAAAGCCTTTATTAATGCTTATCAACAAAAAGGTAAAGCTACTGTTGTCAGTTCTCCTCACATTGTTACAGCAAATCACCGTGAGGCAATTTTTAAAACAGGTGAAAAAGTTCCTTTAATTGAATCTACAAGACCTTCAACTAACGGTCCTATCAATTCATATAAAGTTGAAGAAGTTGGTTTACAATTAAAAGTAACTCCTCATATAAACAGATCTGGCGATATAGATTTACAAGTTTATCAGACTATAGATGCTATTACTAATTATGATGAAAAGAATTACACAGCACGTATCTCCAATAGAGAAGCAACTACTAACTTAACTTTAAGAAATGGTGATACGATGATTCTTGGTGGTTTTATCCAAGAACAAAAGGATATTACTCAAAATAGAATCCCGATACTTGGTGACATACCATTTATAGGAAAAGCTTTTAGATCAACTAATAATAGCAAAACCAAAACTGAACTAATGGTTTTTATTACTCCAAAGATTATTATGAATCCTGAAGACCAAAAAGCTATTACTCAAAATATGGTTAATAGAAGGTCTAAAGAACATCAAAATCTAGCTAAGAAATTATTGGAAATTAGAAAACAAGAAATTTCTCCATTAGAAGCAAATCAAGAAATTGTACTTGATAGGCGTTCTACAGATTGGGAATATACTCTTGATAAAGAAATAGTTGACAATATAGCTTGGATTACACCAAAAGAAATAGATGTTTCTGATATTAAGTTTGAAAAAAAGGGAGATGCCCCATTTGGATATGGTTATAACAGGTCTATTTTCCCTGCTCCAGTTAGAACTTATGTTAGACCCTCTGATGGTATGCTTTTTAGAAAGAAATTTTACTTAGATGAAGATAAAGAATACAAATCATTTACTTTAAAAATAGCCTCTGATAATGCTGCTGCAATATATATTAACAAAAAACAAGTGGACTTAGATATAATGATGAAGATGAAAGATGGTCACGAGTTCACTTATTGGAATAGAGAAGTCACAATTCCAGTTAATGCAATTAAAAAAGGTAAAAATGAGCTTGTTGTTTTATTAGCTAATGATAAAGATTCTACTGACGCTTACCTTGATATTATGATTTTAGGAAATAAAGAAGAGGAAAAAGGTAAGAAAAAAGTTGAAAAAAATAAGAAGAAAGAGATAAAAGAGGTAAAAGATAAGAAGAAAGAAGTTAAGAGATAAGAGAGGAGAGAGGAGAGGAGGAATGAGTCAATATAATTGAGGATTGCTGTTTAATGGTTTTATTGGTGTGATGGATAATAGATACGGCTCTTGGGGTGATTTGTATTAAAGCCATAGTAGAAAATGCCCTAAAGCCCCTCCTTGAGGAGGGGAATAAAAGGAGTGGTGACGTAAGTAGAGTAAACTTTCATTTGTAGTTGTTTTTTGTTGTTTTTATTGTTTAATCGAAAGCTAGTATGCTAACGAATTTCTGAAATTATCGTTACTTTACTTAAAATGCTAATAACAATAACTACAACAATTGCAAATTACAATAAAAACTAAATATTTAGCGTAGCGTAAAAAACTTATAACAGGAAAACTTAAATGAAAAATAATCATAAATTCATGAAACAAAATAATAAAGAATGGATTGCCACGCCTACGGCTCGCAATGACGGATTGAATAATTTATTTTTTTTTAACATAGTTTATAAGGTATTGCTTATATTTTTTGTTTTTTTTACTTCTTCTATAATAGCCGACACTTTACCTCAAAAAACTTACGACCCAATTGAGGTTTCTTTTGGTAGTGGTAAAGATGCCAAGAAATATATATTAATGAATAATGGTTTAGATATTAATAGATGGTATTATGCTTCTTTAAATCCAAAACTTGTTGAATATGGAGACCCTCTTGAACCCGATATAATGATGATTAAATTTCAAATAGCAAATAATCAAAAAAAGAATAGATTACATGAGGGTGCTTTATTTAGGTGTTCTTTTGATATAGGTGCAGATGATTCAATTATAAAAAAATTAAAAAAATCTTTGCCAAAAGAAATCGACCAAAATAATGTAAAATTAAGTATTATCCCATTAGATGGAATTGAATTATCCTTTTTTAAACCAAGTAGTAAAAAGCAAGTTAGTATAGTTGCTTCAAGCACTCCAATTATTCCTCAAATTGGTTCAAAAGTTTCTTTTAGCACCATTTTAGATAAAGAGGCTACTGTTTTAATGGATACTTTACTTACTTCAAAAATGGGTGTTGAATATGAAATAAAGTATCATTATTCTGTTTTTTCAACACCTACAACAACTAGTTTTACTGCTAAATATAATAAAAATAAGGCTGTTATTTCTGGTTATCCAAAAGATTTAGATCCTAATTTGATAAAATATATTAAAAATAAAGAAAATAACCCAAAATTTATTCAACTTTTAAAAACAGAATCTGAAAAAAATTCTAAAAGTAAAAATGATATAAAAACCTCAAATTCTGAAGAAAAAGTAAATTTAAAAAATGTTGGTCATAAAAATAAAGCTAAAGCTACAAAAGTTTCTAATATTAGTTTAAATGACTTTCAAAAAATAATTAACGTTACTTGTAGACTAAAAGAAGATAAAATTTCAGCTTCTTCAGGTTTTATTTCCTTTGAAAAGTATGGTGAATCTATCTTGAACAAGAAGGTCGTTCAAGATACTTCTTATGTTGATTGGAATTACGCCTATCTTGTAATGCCAACTATTAACGATAAACATACTAATGATATAAAACAAATTGAAATGCTAGTAGAATTGACACACAAAAAAAAGGTTTATGAAAAACGTAATTATATTTGGACAAAAGAAAAAGGTTGGAGAAATTCAGCAAATAATAACCCAGCAACTATTGATAAATTTGAATTAGATTCAGATTTTACAAAATCTTCATCACAGAAGGATTCATTTTTTAAAGTTAGTACAACAATTAAATTTGAAAAAGATGACCCTCTTGAAACAGAATTAAAACTTCCTGTAATAAACGGAGAAACGCCTATAACAACTCCGTTTGCTTTCTTTGATGTTTTAACATTTGATTTTACAAGTCTTACTTGGGATGCTTTAAAAACAAATAAATCTAGATTAGTATCTATGGAAATCAATATAAAAGATAATAAAAGAAGGATAAAAAAGATTATAGAACCAAAAATGATAAAAGGTACTAAAGCTATCGAATCACCGAGCTTTTTAAATGTTCTAACTAATTTAAATTCTTTTAATGACGGTAACATTAAAGCTAATATCTGTTTTAAAATTGCTGATGGTAAAAAAGTATTCTGGGAATATAATGATGTGGTTCTCAATAAATATATGGATTCTACATATATTATGTTTTTTGATGAAGACTGGAAAAAATAAGTTTACATTGTAGTTGGTTTTTGTTGTTTTTATTGTTTAATTGAAAGCTGGATTGCCACGCTTTAGTAGTTAAATAATTAATTTAGTTATATTTAAAAATAACAATCGAAGCATTGGTAATTCTAAAGGCTCTCCTAGAGGACTACCGCCAAGGATGGCGGTGTGCAAGCGGTAACAGGATGTGTAACCGCTGCTGAGCTGGCGAGCGAATGCTCGTCTGAGAGGTGACGTAGT
>CAJOQX010000184.1 GCA_905236865.1 Candidatus Rifleibacteriota bacterium | reverse complement strand
TCAGCTAAAGTCTTTGCTGAATCTAGTTTTGCTGTTAATTCATCTGTTAAAAGATTGCGTTCAGTCAAAGATTTAACAATGGCTTCTTTACGTTTGTCAAATTCTTCAAATTCTTCTAAACGGTCTCTTATTGTGGTGATTGCAACTTCATCTAATGAGCCAGTGCGTTCTTTGCGATATCTAGCTATAAATGGAACTGTTGCTCCTTCTTCAAGAAGCTGTGCAGTCGACATTACCTGAAAAATGTGTATTTTCAATTCATCAGCAATTCGTTGGAAATATGTATCTTGCATTGTTTACCTCTACTTGTTTTTTAGCTGTTAATTTATATTATTCTTTTGCCTATTACGTCAAGTAGTATTTTTAAATAAGAGAGAACATATCCAAATAGGCTTGAGTTTCTTTTTGAATGTTGAAATTATTTTTTATATATTCTTTTAGTTTTAAACCCAAGTTTTTACGTTCCAAAACACTTAAAGAAGCTGCTTTGTTCAAAGCTTGCCTACATTGGTCTGCATTTCCAGGGTGAAAAGTTAAATCTAATTGTTCTTTGGGCAAAACTTCATAAATACCGCCAGTTCTAGCTGCTATAACAGGGATTCCCAACGCACCTGCTTCTAAGAGAACATTAGGCATACCATCGTAATGGGAAGGCAAAGCTATATAATCGCAAGCAGGGTATTTTGTTAAAAGTTCAAATCTATCTAAAAAAGGAAGTTGTATTACCTTTAGTTTAGTTTCATCGGTTGAATGCTCTTTTATCCAGTTTTGAACCTGTTCTTCAATATCACCTACCATCAAGAATTGTATATTTTCTTGTAAACCTGTTCTTAACAGATTTTCTAGGAAAAAGACAACACCTTTTTTTTCTTTTAACTGACCAAATAAGCCAACTAGAATTTCATCTTCTGAAATATTATTAATTTTTCTAAATTTTTTAGCTTCTTCTAAGTCATAACTGTCTTGTTGCCAATCTTCTAAATCTATTCCATTAGGAATATGAACTACATTTAAATTTGGTAATAATGCTTCTATTTTATTCTTAACGTCTTGACTTAAAGCACAGACAACATCAGAAGATTTCAAAGCTTCAAATAATATTTCTCTTTTTGTTGCTTGAAATACTCCAACATCAAAATCATTTCCCCGCAAAAGAGTTATAGCTTTTGTTTTGAGCCAGCTTTTATAGATTGGTAAAGCTAAAATAGGAGTATTTCCACCAAAAGAAACTATATGAGTATAGGTTAATTTATTACTAGGGTCAGAAATATAGTTAAAAAGAATATTTAAATTATGAGCTGGACTGTCTGATACGGGAACAGCAATTAATTTACCATTTATTTGAGTAGTTACTTTGAATGTATAAGCAGAAGCGTTAAAAAAAGCTACATCTATATAAATTCCTTTTCGACGTATGCTTGTTACAATTCTGTCACAAGCTTGAGCCATTCCGCCTCTACGAGGAGGATAATTTTCTGTTAGCCATAATATTTTCGTATTATTCATATAATTAAATCCAATAATTGTTAGAAAAGATATACGTAAGAATTGTTAATATCAACAGTATGAAAATTAGCTATCTTTCATTTTGTATTATAAAATCTAAGACCTTTTATTAAAATTTACATTTGCAAATTACTTTTCATTTGGAATAAATGTAATTAAAGATTTAATATCATTTCCATTATAATTACTGTTATTCATAACTATTTTAGAAATTCCATCACAAGGAATAAAACTACATTTTAAATGTTCAGTAATGTTTTGAACCTTTTTGTTTATTTCTTTAATACTATAATTATCGTCATACAATAAGTCTTTTTCTATTACAACCAATTGATTATTATTTCCATATATGGATATAACTTCATAACCATAAGAATTTTTTTGATCTAAATCTTTATTTTTTAAAACGATAGTAGAAACACCAACTAATTTTATATCTTTGAAGTCAGTAATTTCCTTTTCTTTATGAAAAGAAAATAAATCATATTCCTTTAATAGTTTTTGCTTGCCTAAATCAAAAGAGTATTTTGTCGAAAATCCTTTTAAATACAGAAAACTTATTGAGGATAAAATAATACTTATAAGCCAAATATACCAAGGTGCAACATAAATACATTCTGAAGAACCCCTAATAGGTATTATAAGCAATATTAATATAAATAAAGAACCAAGACTACCAACAATTATATTATCTATCGTTGTAGATATTGAAGAAGAGCTTTTCATCAGTATTTTATCTTTTTTCTGATTAAAACCCATTAACTTGTTTTCATCTAATTGCCTATCTTCTTCAATTCTTTTAAGCAAATCATGATTTTCTTTTCTTTCTTTTTCTTTGATTTTTTTCATTCTTTTAATATCCAAAAATATTTAATTAATTATAAGTATATAAATATGATAAGTAAATATAATACTGTTTTAACTTACATTCATTCTTTCAAAAATTTTTTCAATGTATTATAATACTTTATATGAAGTATCGCCTTTTTAAAAAGTTTATAATCATCTTTATATTATTTTCTGCTCTTATAGCTTACCCTGTTAGTGCAGACAACACAGGTCATGTATATAATTTTTATACTTCTATATCAAAAACAGGTAAAGGCGATAACGAAATGTTTGAGCCAGAGGGAATGTGTTTTTCACCTGATGGAAAATTGCTTGCTGTAACAGACACTCACAACAACCGTCTAAAACTTTTTTCTGTTGATACATCTCCAACAGCTTCTGTTCCATTAAAATTAGAAATGATTTATGGTGACCTCTGGCCTTGGGATAATAGAGTTTTGCCTGGTGACCATTTTGATAAATATAGAGAAGATGATTATTTGAGAAGTAGATATCCAGACCCACCCACTCACCTTTATGGAAGAGCCTATCAATATGGGCAAAGCAGAATAAGACCTGCGAATAAAATTCCAATGGATCATTTTAATCTTCCTGTTGGAGTTGGTTGGTTAGGAACAACAACAATGCTAATTTGTGATACAGGTAATCACAGAATAAAAGCTATGAAGCTTAACGGAGAAGTTCGGTTTATATTGGGGCAAGAAGGTTGGAAAGATGGTTATTTTCATCACCCGCTTGGAATAGATACCGATTGTGCAGGGAGAATCTATACTACTGAACCTAGGGGAAACTATTTAAGGGATTTTCCTTTAGATTGGGGTCAAAGAATGAGGGTTCAAGGAAACAGAATACAGATTTTCGATACTGATTTGAAACCTTCAAAGCGATTAGGACACATGCACCACATGTCTGGAAGAGATTATAAACAGTTTAAGAATCCGACTCGTGTTTGGGTCGATTTGAATGGTGATATTTATATTGCCGATAATGGTAATCACCGAATTTTAGTTTTTGAAAACAATATGAAGAAAAAAGAAGAAATTATTAAATGGCAAGAATATTCAATGAGATACCCAAATAGTTTTGATGTGGCAAAAAATGGTTGGATAGCAATAGCAGACACGGGTAATCATAAAATTCTTATGGTTGATGAAACAAGAGAATTAAGGCAAATAATAGGAGGTTTTGGAACAGAAAACGGCAAGTTTATAAAACCTCACGATGTAAGATTCGGTCCAAATGGCGATTTGTATGTTCTAGACACAGGAAATGGCAGAATACAGATTTTCAAAGGAATGAAGATAGAAGATCAATTTCCACGCTGTCCTGTTCCTGAACCTATCGAAGAACCTATACAAACTCAACCTTTAGAAGAATTATTACCGCCACCTGTTGTAAATAAACCAAAAGACTCTTACTAAAATAAGAAATGAGCCTATCAAATAAATAGGCTCATTCTCTGACGTTTTAAGCGGATATATGATTTTTCAATAGCGTCGTCTTATATGCCATGCCTGTTCCCACCAAGTTCTTGATGGAGCTCGGCATATAATTGGGCAGGTTTCCATATCTATTTCTTCTGCTAAAGAACCATTGACAATAGGTTGAGTCTGATAATCATTAGATTTGTCTAACTGCTTTTTTTTATAATAAAATTCAGAAGTTGTAGTATATCTAATCATCATGATAACCAGTCTGCAGTATTAGGTTTTCCATTAGGAGCACCAATAAGTTCTTCTAATTCTTCTTCTAACTGTCTCATCTTATGGTCAATAAGGTTCAATCTGTCGATTTCTTCACGACATTTTTCTGAAATTTGGGCTTCAACTATTTTTTCTTCTCGTTTTAAAGCTTCAAGAGAACTCTGAATAATTTTAACCCTTAGTTTTTCTTCTTCGTCCAAGACAAAAGGTGTTTCTGGTATATGAGTTTTAAATAATGGAATAATAACGCCCATATTTTTTCTCCACTTTTAAATCATTTTCCGCTAAGCTAAAACGGTCAAAAATGCTATCGGTTAAATTTGATATTTTATTAACGAATTTATACTGTTTAAATTTTTTACAATTTTTTTTTCTCATACCATTGACGATTTCAATAGGTGTGGTATTATCCAAAATAACATTTCTTAATTAGGAGTCTTTATGATTCTAGATTCTGTACATTTCAGAATGTCTAACAATTTTCTTGGACTTCATGATGAAGTTTCCAAATATGATGACGCTAAAGCTGTAATTATACCAGTTCCTTATGATAGTACCACTTCATATCGTGCTGGAACTCGCGAAGGCCCAGCTGCTTTAATTGCAGCTTCTAGACAAGTTGAACCTTTTGATTTAGACCTTAAATGCGAGCCTTTAACTTATGGTATTCATACTCTTCCTGAACTAGAAATAGATGTTAATAGTCCAGAAGAAACCATAAAAAATCTTGAAACAGCTACTACTAAAGTTCTCAATGATGGAAAATTCCCTGTTATGATTGGTGGTGAACATAGTTTAACACCTGGTTGTGTTAGAGCTTGTAGCAAGAAATATAAAAATCTTTCAGTGCTTCAGATAGATGCTCACTCTGATTTGCGTGATATTTATGAAAAATCTCACAATAGCCATGCTTGTGCAATGAGACGTTGCTGGGATTATGCAAAGCTAACTCAGATAGGTATTAGAAACACAGGAATAGACGAATGGGAGTTTATTCAAGAAGTTGGTCATGACGGAATTATTTGGGCTGAAGAATTACTAGACCCAGAAAAGAAATGGATAGATAAAGCAATGAACCGTCTGACAGAAAATGTTTATATAACAGTTGACTTAGATGGTTTCGACAGTTCTTTAATGCCATCTACAGGCACTCCAGAACCAGGCGGAATGACTTGGTATCAAGCTATGGATATTCTACTAAAAGTGGTAGCAGAAAGAAACGTTGTTGGTTTTGATGTGGTAGAACTTGCTCCTATTCCTGGTTTTATCGCACCTGATTTCCTTGCTGCAAAACTAGTGTTCAAAATATTAAGTAGAGTATTCCATAAAAACGGTTGGATAAAATGAGTCTAACCATATCTTTAACTATGATTGGTGCCGTAATTGGTGCTTTTCTAGGAAAATACATTGGCTGGGCTATTAGAGCCTGGCCAAGTTATGAAAAGTTCCATTGCGATTATCAAAAATGCCCTACCTGTGTAAAAGGCAAAGAATTTGGCTGTTGTTATGCTGGGGTATGGCAAGAAAGACTATATATTGCTTTTTCTGTAATAATAGCTGGTTTAAGTGTGTTTTTCTTCGGTTTTGCTATTAAAGCTTTTGTTTCTTGGTTATTCGTAATAGCTTGTTTAATAGTTACTGTTGTAGACATAAGGACTTTTGTAATTCCAGATAGACTTTCTAAGGGTGGAATTCTTTTTGGTTTAATCTATGCTGTTATCGCATGGCTTATTTTTAAATTTGGCGGTTATCAATTAAGTTATTATGTGCCTTTAACTGATTCTTTTATTGGTTTTGTAGTCGGTGGTGGTTTCTTGATGTTTTTGGGAAAAGTTTCCGAAGTTGTTTTTAAAAAACCTGATGGAATGGGTGGTGGTGATATAAAACTATTAGCAGCTATGGGAGCTTGGGCTGGTTGGCAACCTGTTATAGTTACTGTCTTAATAGCAAGCCTTGTCGGTGCTTCTTTTGGTTTAGCAGGAATAATAACAGATTGTATTCAAAATCATAAAGCTTACAAACCAATGACTCATCATATTCCTTTCGGTCCTTATCTCTGCTTAGGTTTTTTAATATCATTTTTTGTAGGCATGAATCCATTTATGAATTTACTCAATGCTTATCAGTTTTGGGCTATGGGTAGATAACTGTCTTTCTTATTTATAGTTATTACTTTATTGCACAGTAATATTTTATATTGTTAAAAATGCAGTCTAATACAATTGAAAATGAAAAAAGCTTGAGTCCATATATTTCAGTGATAGGTGCTTTTGCTTTTGCATTAGGAACAATTTTCGGCTTTGGTTCATTAGTTGCTACTAGTAATACATATTTGCTCCAGGCTGGTCCTGTTGGAACTTTAATTGGAATTTGTCTTGGTGCAATAGTAATGATGATTATTGCTAAAAACTATGATTTTCTAATGACAAAATATCCTGATTGTGGAGGAGCTTATGCTTATTCCAAAAAAGCTTACGGATATGATCATGCTTTTATAACTGGTTGGTTTTTAGCCTCAACATATTTAGCAGTTTTATGGGCTAACATTACTTCTATACCAGTATTCGCAAGTAATTTTATTGGTAAAATTTTTCAATTCGGTTTCAAATATTCTATCTTAAATTGCGAAATTTATTTCGGAGAAGCTTTGATTAGCTCTCTTATATTATTATTGATTTGCTGGTTTCTTGCAAAAAGTAAAAAATTATCAATGGGTTTTATGACCCTTTTGGTTGGAGCTTTTCTATTCTTAATTATATGCAGCTTTATTTTTGTAATTAAAAAGAATAATGGAATTCAAGGTTTTAATCCTGCTTTTATTCCCAATATCAATCCAATAACCCAAATACTCCATATTGTTTGTATATCTCCTTTGGCTTTTTCTGGTTTTGAAAGTATTTCTCATGCTTCTGAAGAATTTAAATTTTCAAAGGACAAGATTTTTAAGGTTTTAACAAGTACTATTTTAATATCTGCTTTAATCTATATAATAATTCTTATTTTATCTGTATCCGTTCAACCTCCTCAATATAATACTTGGTTTGATTATGTCAGTAATTTGGGAAACCATACAGGAATAGAAAGTATTCCTGTATTATTTGCAGTTAATCGTTGCCTTGGAAGCTATGGAAATTATGCTATGTTATTCGCTTTGTTATCATTAATTCTTACTAGTCTAATAGGAAACATATATGCTTTAAGCAGGTTATTTTATAGGTTAGCTAAGGATAGCGTTATTCCTCAATATTTTTCAGAATTAGATAATAATAAAGTTCCATATAAAGCTATATGGTTAGTTGCAGCTTTGTCTTTTTTTATTCCATTTTTAGGTAGAACAGCTATTGGCTGGATAGTTGACGTGACCACAATAGGTGCCACTTTGGTTTATGCATTTGTTTCTATATCGGTATTGAAAATATCGAAAGAACAAGGAAACAAAAAAGAAACTGTTTATGGAACTCTTGGCTTATTATTCATGGCTATTTTCGGAATCTATATGCTTTGCCCTAATTTGCTTACACCAGAAAAGATTTCCACTCAATCTTACCTATTGTTTCCTATATGGTCTATTTTGGGAATGATTTATTTTAGACAACTGCTTAAACAAGATAACAAAACAAATAATTCTCGTTTTGGCAAATCCACAATAGTATGGTTCTTTTTATTTGTTATAATGATAAGCACTTCGCTAACCTGGATGCTTGACTCTATTCATAATGCAAAAGAATTAGTAATAACCAATATCGAATCGGTAAAAATAATCAACGGAAATGAATTTAATATTATAGAAGACAATGTTCGTAGCTTATATAGTTTGAACATAATAAATATTAATATTTTTGTAGTTATTCTTGTTTTATCAATTGTTATGTTAATCGGTAATTATTCCTTTATGGTTCAAAGAACCCATAAGCTTGAAATAGACCGAAAAAGCGTAGAGAAAGAGTTGGAAATAAGCCAAATGATTCAAGCATCTGTTTTGCCAATTAATTTTCCAAACAAAGATAGATTAGATCTCTATGCTACCATGAATCCTTGTAAAAGTGTTGGCGGTGACTATTACGATTTCTTTAAAGTTGATGAAAATCATGAAGCAATAATAATTGCCGATGTTTCTGGTAAAGGAATTACTGCTGCTATGTTTATGATGAATGCAAAAGCAGCAATTAAAGAAGCTGTGCTTAGTGGAGAACCTTTAGCAGAAGCTATAGGAAAAGCAAATATAAACCTATGTGAGAATAATAAGGCTAGAATGTTCATAACAGTTTTCTTGGCTATACTTGATTTAAATACAGGTGAATTAAAATGCATAAATGCAGGTCATAATCCTCCTCTTATAAATCGTAATGGTTCTTGGGAATATTGCAAAATAAAACATTCTGTTGCTATAGGCGTTTCCAAAAAGATTAAATTTACTGAAGTTACTATTAAACTTGAACATCAAGACTCTTTGCTTATGTATACAGACGGAGTTACTGAAGCTAAAGATATTAACGACAATCTGTATGGAGAAGAAAGATTTATTAATTTTGTTGCAAAACAAGAGTATCAACCCAAAAGTTTACTAAACAATACTTTGGACGAATTGAAAAATTACGCTGGCAAAGCCCCTCAAAGCGATGACATCACTATGATAATGTTTAAGTATTTGTGAGGGAAAAACAATGAGCATTTTTGATTATATGAAGAAGTTGTCTTCGACTATATCTGACAAATTAACAAATGAAAAAGAAAAAATTAATCCTTCAAAAACTTTCAATATTATAACAGAAGCAATTGGTAACAGTTATAAAACCTATAGATATATAACAAATTTTCCTCAAATAGAATTTATAGCAAGAAAAGAACCTTCTAACGACAAACCATTAACAATAGATTATTATTCAAAAAAATACGTTATAGATAAATTAGATGAAATAATAAATTCAATGTCTAATCAGGAAAAATCTATTTTTTATCGTTATCTAGGAAACAAAAGCAATAAAACCATTGGTCTTTTTTGTTCTAATAATAAAAAAGAAATAACTTATAAATATTACGAAAAAGCTTTAAGTTATTCTTCTGACAATATTGATATTGCTTACGATTTTTTTCAAGCTTATTCTATACATTGCGATTTTATTATACCAAAAAGAGCTGTAGAAATTGGTGAGCTATGTATAAAGCTTTCAAACAATATAGATACAAAAGATAAATTTAGCGACATTTACTATTTGATTGGAAAATATTGCAACGATTCATATAACAAAGAGTATGAAAAAGCTATTGATTCTTTTAAAAAATCTATCCAATATTCTAAATTAGATGAAAAAAGAAAAAGCTATATTTATGAAGAATTAGCGAAAGCTTATGAAAATTTTGGTGATTATAAAAATGCTTTAAACACATATTGCTATATAAAAGAATTAACAAAAGACAATGATAGTTTTCACCAATTAGAAAATATATCAACTGCAATTAACAGATTAAAAAGATACATTGAAGAAAATATTACAAAAGATGATATTGATAGAGAAAATTATATTTCAGATATTAAATATACGTTTAGAAATTCTGTAGATTTATATCCTATAGAAAAGTTAGAAAAAGCTTACGAAAAATATTTATATGCTCAAAAACTTGTAAAGCAAGGAAAGAGATCAGAAGCAATAAAAGAATATGAAGAATTAAAAGATATTCTTCCCTCTGAATTTAATCTATTTGATAGATTTGTATGTATTCATAAAACGATAGAGAGAGATGAAGGTATTGAGAAACGACAAGTTATAAATTTAAAGAACAAACCAAACAATATAAGTATATCTAGTAAGAACTTGTTCTACGAACACCTTAAAAAAGGAAATACCGCTTTCAATAATGGAATTTATGATGAAGCCATACATGAATACAAAGCAGCTTTTGAAAAAAACGGGAAAAATTTAGATGTTTTTTTCAGTGAAATATTAGCTATGAATATCTATTCCACAAATCATTCTGAAGAATTTGAATTAGGTATGACATTTCTAGATAAATCTTTCATTAATAACAGCTTCAAATACTTACCTTTTATATATACTATATGTGGCGATGCAGAAGCATACCAAAATTGTGAAAAAAACGACATAGTAACAGAATATTATGAAATTGCTATATGTTTATTGAATATGGTTTCTGAAAAAGATAGATTTGCTGCACCTTACTATAAATTAGCTCGTATTAGAGAAGCTAAAAAAATGTATAAAGAAGCATTAGAACTCTTGATGCAAGTCAAGAAAATAGATTCAAGTTATATGATTGACGATGATATTAAACGTATCAAAATGATTCTTGAAAACACTGATAGATTTAAAAATATAGCAACAAATCAAATTAATGCCATTAAAAGATATGAAAATTCTAAAAATAATAATGAAGAGATTTTTAAAGAATGCAAAGAAGCATTAAAATTTGTTCCCAATAATACAGAAATTCTTTATTTATTTAGTAAAGCAGCTAGTAATCTCAATTTGTTTTATGAGTTTAAATGGGCTATAAAAGAATATACTCGTGTTTGTCATAGCGAATACGATAAAGAAATTTATTATTACTATTTAATTATTTCATTAGGTAAGATTTGTAAATACGAAAAAAAATATGAAGAAGCAAAATATTATTTTGGTTTAATTGTCCACGATGAAGATATTGAAAATAACGCAATGTATTTTGAAGCATCAGAAGAATATAAAGCCTGTGAAGCCCTTTTAAATAATTATAACGATTAGTCTAATATAGGGCTTACATTTTTAGGGAAAAATGAGTATAATTACTTTACTATGAAAAAGAAATTAACTATTATATTTATTATTTTAGCCATATTGTTCTGTGTACCTTCTCAAACTGAAGCAGGTGCAATAAAAGATAAACTTTCCTCTGCTATATCTAAAATACACGATAAAGTAGATTCTGCTGTAAGCAAATTAAAAGAAAAAGTTAATTCTAAAAAAACTGCTCAAGCTGCCGCTTCAGAATCCGATAGTAGCGATTCTGAATCAGAATCTCCTAATCAAAAGACTTCTGTAAAAACAAAGATCAGCAATGCCTTCTCTTCTGCTTTAAGTAAAGCTCGTTCGACTTTGCAGGGAGCTTTTAATATGAACTTTCTTAGTTCTGTCCCTGTTATTTTTTGGAAGAAGAGTTTTGATAAAATGTTTGAATACAGTCAGAAATCTGTAGACAATATGAATTTAGAATATAACGGAGAACTAATCACAAGAGATGATTTTCAAGATGATAAAGCATTACATATCAAAAAATCAGCAGAATTAGCACTTCATATAAAAAGTTTGTTCGGCTCTTCTGTTGTTGCTTATGGTTTAACATTAGCTGTTGGCGGAATTAAAGAACTTATTGACAGTAGTTTTCTTAATCCAAACGGAGGACGTTGCTGGGAAGATTTTTACGCAGATATGGTTGGTGCCAGTGCTGTATTTGGAGAAAAAGCTTTCGATAAGAAACTAAATAAATATATGGATAGTTTCTTAAAAGAAAATAGAACAATAGACAAAATTAATAATGAAGAAAATGATGATTATGAAAACATTCAATATTCTGAATCAATAGATGAAGAAACCTCTTATGAACTAACAGAAGAAACAATAGATAGTAAAAAAGAAGAAACAGATACTATAGAAGAAGATTATAATACAAATACAGAAGTAGAAAATACAGAGGAATTTTCAAATAAAGTTCAAACCAAACAAGCTTTAACCAAAGCTTATTATGAAGCTGTTCAGCGAGGAGATAAAGAAGCAGTAAAAGCTATCTCCGAACAGCTCAAAAGCCTCCAATAATTTAATAAAATTTCTAGAAAAACGCTTGATAAAATTATCAAGCGTTTTTCTTTTGCCAAAAAAGCAATAATTATTAAGAAATAATTAAATGTTGCCGATTAGGATAAAAAAATAAGCAACTTATAAGCCTGGAGGCTAAAGCTAATGAATCGATATAAACTCAACAAAGTAGCAGGCATAGTATTAATACTGATTTCGTTACTTTCAATCTCATCTGGAAATGCAAATGCTCAATCTGTTCGTTCCAGAGGTATGGGTAGTGCATTCATCGGTTTATCAAACGATGAATCTGCAACTATTTACAATCCTGCTGGTTTAAGTCAAATAGAAGGAAGAGAAGCATCGATTCAAGCTAAAGTCAACGAACGAGATATTTATGAATGGCAAAGTCTTGCTTTTACTGGACATATCTACGAAGGACAAGAAGAAAGCCGTTTTTCTATAACTGATTATCTCGAAAACAATATTCTCGAAGAACCTATTCCTAGAAGAGCAAAGTATAGCTATGGTTTTTCCTATACACAAGACAAGCGTTATGAAGGATTTGGAGCTCTAGTAGGTGGAGAATACTTAGGTGTCAAAAGAAATGTTAGAGATTTACAATTGGCTTTTGCAACAAGATTTCCTATAGCTAGAAGAATGTTAGCTAGAGAACAGCTTTATGGCGGCATTAAATTTAGAATGTTAAACGTAGATAGATATGTTAAAGCTGGTGCAAATAATAGCAGAGATACTCTCTCGATAGGTGCGGGGCTTATGTATCATTATAATGACCAACTTTCATTAGGTTTGACATTAGATAACCTTATTGAAAATGTTAAAGGTGATAACGTAAAAGAAGATGGCGTAAGTTTTAATATTGGGGCTGCTTATGAAGTTGCAAAAGGAACTGTTATCGCTGTTGACGGTATAAATTTGACTGAATCTTGCGATTCCTCTGAAAGACAGTATAGAATAGGTGTTGAAAAGAAATTTGTTGAAAACGATTTTACTATGCGTATGGGTAGTTTAAACGGTACTCTTACAATAGGTTTTGGAATGAATGTTCTTCCAAACGTAAGAGTTGATTACTCATATTATGATGGTGATATAATTACAGAACATCATGTCGGTGCTCACATGACATTTGACTAATAAGCGAACGGGATACAATTAATGAAATTTTCCATAAAGCTGTTTGTCTTGTTTTTATGTTTTTTTTACAATCAAAGTTATGTTTTTGCTCAAAAATCAATAGATCATAATATTTTTTTTGAACAAAAATTAGAGGTATTTGGTCTTGGCGGAATTCCTTGGGATGAAGGTTCTTACGAAAATGAACGAGGCAGAGCCTGGATGGATGCAATGCATCATGCCTATGAACAAATTCTTTCCATCACTGTAATGGATGGGAAAGAAGTTAAGCATATTTTACATACAAATAATGCCTTAAAAGAACGTCTAGGTATGATTTTAATGTCCGCTTCTAAAACTTTTTACCAAAAAGACGTTTCAGGTTTAGTAAGATGCAAATTAGAGATACCTATTAGTGGAAAGTTAAGTTTGCGTTCCGCTTTTTATCTTGCAGCTTTAAGACCTCAACCAATGCAGCCTACAGGTTTTTTAGCTTCTTGGAGTGCAAAGGTCGAAGCTGATGAAAACGAACAACCATCGCCTTACAAAAGAATTGTAATAGATGCTAGAAAATTTGACTTTATACCAGCATTATTCCCAAGATTTTTCGATGAACGTGGGGCGTTGCTTTTTCAAGAAGCTATGATTCCACAAGCAGAAAGATTTAGCAGACCAGTTGTTCTTTTTAGCTCTGATATGATAAAGGCTAGAGCTGGTCTTGAATCCAAAGAAATATTTACTTTATCTGCAACAATGCACGAACTTCATAAAAGCGATATAATAGTAAAAAGTGAAGATTTAAAAGAATTCAAACAGTTTTGCAACGACATTTTACATAGCCCATTAAAGCAACGTGAAATAATGATTGTTTATAACCCAAATAAAACTATAAATATGGGTTCTATGAAAAAACAAGAAAATAAAGAAAATACAAATATAAAAAAAGCTAACTAATGGAGTTTAAAATGAAACATAGATATTTAATTCTAGCTGTACTATTAACACTTTGTTTTTGTTCTATATTAAAAGCTGAAACAATAGATTTAAATTTACAACTAAGCAGAATGGAACGCTATGTTTATGGCTCTGAACAAAAAGGTTCTATTAGTGAACGATTACGACAATTAGAAGAAGATATGTTCAGTAGAGCCTCTGCTCAAAGCGATGCAGATAAAGCTAAGTATATTCATGATTTCATTTTTGTGGGTAATGTTCAAAATCCATCATTAGATATGAAATTAAGTTATCTTGAATGGAAAATATTTAACGCAACGACAGAAGGTTCGTTAGAAGAACGCTTAGCAAAGATAGACAAATTCATAACAGGAATCCCATCAAATGAAGCGATGGCATTCAGACTAGAACAGCAAGTTCATGTAATTATTGAAAATGGTCTTATTAATATGCATAAAGTGACTATACCTACAGGAACAAAATTAAAAGTTAAAACAAAGAAGAAACTTTCAAGTAAAACAGCAAAAAAAGGCGATATAGTCCCAATGGTTATTGTTGACGATGTTTTTATAAATAATAGTATATTAGTCATGACTAAAGGTGGAATTGTAAGCCCTACTGTTAAAAGCGTTAGAAGAAGTGGTAGATTTGGTAGAACTGGCTATATTAATCTAGATTTATCTGCTTTAGAATCTATGGATTCTTCTTTAATAAAAGTTTCAATCGACCCAGCTGGTGAAAAATATGACAAAAAGAAGATCGGTATGGCAGCTGGAGCTTCAGCAGTAGGTTACTTAGTTTTAGGTCCTATTGGCTTAGCAGGTGGAGCTTTTATTAAAGGAAGTGAAATAGAAATTCCTGTTGGAACAGAATTTGAAGTAGTTACAAGAGAGGATTGCGTGGTTACAGGCGTAGCTGTTCCCAAAAAAAATTAAAAGATAGATGTTTGAATTTAAATCTAAATAAAATATACTTTTCTCCATTAGGAAAAGGTTAAAAGATAATTATTCTTTTAACCTTTTTTTTTGTACAAAAAAATAACATTACACAAAATTTAATATTATGTACACAACATAATATTAATTACATATTTTCAACAGTTTAAAATAAAAAAATAATTTTAAAAAAAGTAGTTGACTTTATGAATAAAATAAAATATAATCCCTTTACCGTAAGAAACGGTACAGTTTAAATAACTGTAGGGTTTGCCGATGTAGCTCAATTGGTAGAGCAGCTGACTTGTAATCAGCAGGTTGCGGGTTCGAGTCCCATCATCGGCTCCACGGAGAGATGCCCGAGTGGCTAAAGGGGGCAGACTGTAAATCTGTTGGCTGGCGCCTACGATGGTTCGAATCCATCTC
>CAJOQX010000183.1 GCA_905236865.1 Candidatus Rifleibacteriota bacterium | reverse complement strand
TTTCTTACAGCATTGCTGGCAAAACCTTTACTCTTTATAAGTATTATCTTTGGTTTAATAATTCTCAATAAATTTGGAATATTTGGAAAGTTTTATAATTTTATTAAAGGGAATAACCCTCAACAGAGTATTTGTTCTGAAAGACTATCTGGAAGACCAATAAAACCAATTGAGGCTGTTGTCTGTGAAGCTGATTCTGTTAAAAATAAAAAAATCAATTTTATAAGTTCATAAAATTATACAGTAGAGGGAGTTAAGTAACGTGAAATAGGTGTGTAGCACATTAGAGGGGTGTTTATTTAAAGGCTTTGACGGAAATGATAGTAAAATTAGCTTAATTTTGGCGTTCAGAGTGGTTTTAGGGTGTTTGATGGTTAGATGGTTTGATTGATGGGTTTTTAAAGCGACTGGTGAACGGTTTTTTAGGTTTTTAGTTAGTCGTAAAAAGCTGAAACGGCTCAAATAACCATGAAATGTATTGAAAATTACATCAGCCTTTTCCCTTAACCACAAAAGATTTTTAGCAATAAATTAATTTCTTTTATAGAATCTATAAATTTTCTGAAAGCTATGTTTAATTTTCTAATATTTAGAGTTATATAATACGAATTCTCTATTTTAGTATTTATGAGATGTCTAATAAAGAAAAATGCTAGGCAAGGCTTAAAGTGTTTTTTGCTAGATGAAAGTTGAGAGTAGATAAAAGTTAAGTTATAATGATAAAAAGTTTTAAATTGGGTGATTTTATATGAAAAAAATAATAATTTTGTGCTTTCTTATTTGTCTGGTTTCTTCTGTAGTTTATACAGCTCCTGTTTATTATAATTATAAAAAAGAGGCTTTTAAAGGAGATAGCCAGATAAATTTTTCAAAAATAGACATGAAGAATATTAATGAGGTTAATTTGACTTTCGTTGGTATGGAATTTAATGCTCAAGGTTGGGCTGATTTTATTGCTTTAGATAAACCTGTTACTTTATATGCTAGTTGTAGTACAGATTTAAGGGTTAGATATAAAAATAGACCATCTTATGAATATGATGCTAAAATAAATAAAAAAGATATTCATTTTAAAGCAAAGAATTATTTTTATTGGAATTCTTATTTGCAATTAATGCTATTACCAGATAAAAAACATGCTACTAATTTGAGGTGTAAGTTTAACGGCATTGAAAACACTTTAAGTAGTTATATAGTTGAAAAAGCAGATGCAAAGGATGATTCAAGAACATTTAAATTTATTAAAAGAGTAACAAATAAAGTTGAATCTTTGGATTTTTCATTAGCAAAAGATTTAAATGAAATTCCTTCTAAATTAGAATATTGTTCGAGTAATCTTGTAGCTTGTAGATACAATGTTCATTTTGGTTCTGCTAAACCATTATTTAAAAAGAGAGGAAATCCTAATGAAATTAAAGATGTTACTGTTACTTTTTATGCTACAATACAGTCTGTTAAATCTTCAGACGGCAATATTATAAATTTTAAAACAGCTCCGAAACCAAATGATATTCAAGTTATAAAAACAACTCCTACAACCAAACAGAAAAATACAAATAAAAAGAAGAATATAACAAAAAACAAACCTGTAGCAAAACCTAATTCTAAAGCTGAAAATAAAATAACTGTAACTAATTCAACAAATAGAACTAATTCAGATATTAATTCTGCTTCTATTGTAAACACAGAATTAGCTCCACGAACAGATGATGAATTAGATGAAGATTTAGGAGCAGAAGTAATTTTTGTTTCTGGTCCTGAAAACTCATTAAAAGATGAAAGGTCTATTGCTCCAAGAACTGATAGCGAATTAGATAACGATTTGGTAGGGGAATGACCTATTTAAGTTTTCTATTGAACAGCTCTTCCTAGTTAATTTCTGTTTTTTAGAAAGTTTTTATTGTTTGAAAGAGCAATGAATTTAAAGAAATGATTCCTAATTGTCACGCCTCTAAGAGGCGTGACAATAGATATAAGTCTTATAAATAAAAGAAAAAGTTGTCGTTTATCTAGTTCGTGAAATGCTCTAATTGATTGGTTTTAAAATAATTCTAAAACCATAATCTTCCTTGGTTTTATTGGCTTCAACCTCTTTTCTACTAGCATTTCTACAGTCAGAAGGATTAGATTTAAAACTACCACCTCTTATTATTGCTTTACTTTGGTTTTCTGAAACAGAAGACTTGCACCATTCCCAAACATTGCCTAACATATCGTGAAGTCCCCATCCATTAGCTGTTCTTTTTCCAACTGTTTGAACTTTTTCACAGGCATTAACAGAATACCAACCTATTTTATTCAACTCATTGTCAGTTGAATTGACATTTTGTAAATTTTTTCCATTATTTAAAGAGGTTTGATGAGTAGACCTACAAGCATATTCCCATTGTTCTTCTGTTGGAAGAGCAAATTCATAGTTGGCTGGGCGTTTATTTTTTGTTAATTCATTTAATTTGTCACAAAAATTCTGAGCATCAAAAAAGTTTATATTATGAACAGGAAGCTTATCGCCTATATTTATAGATGGATTATTCCCTATAATTGTTACATATTGACCTTGTGTTATTTCGTATTTGCCTATATAAAAACCTCTCTCAATAATTACCTTATGTTGATTTTCGTTTTCGTTACGACCAATTTCGTTGTTTGGACTACCCATCATAAATTCACCAGCGGGGCAGGCTATTAAAGGAAATTTAACTCCATTAGTTGAAATAGATATTCTTTCACCTGCTTTTATAGCTAATTCATTTATTGTTTTATCCTGAGTCTGATTCTTTATTATCTCAGTTTTTGAAGCATCTTCTTGTTTTTTTATAGAATCGTTAATATTGTTTGGAGGAACAATAGTAGATTCAACAGTTGATTTAGAATCAATTGTCGCTAATTTGTTTTGGTTATCGGTTTTATTAGAAGTTACTTCTGTTTTTTGATTTTCATTAGTTTGTACTATTAAAGTAGAAAGATTGTTTTGGTTTTCTGTTTTTTGTTGAATATAGTCTTCATCATTTTCTTTTATGACAGCTCGAGTTAAAGGAATATTTTTTATTTCATTTAAAACACTTTTATCAATTTGAGGTTTTTTATATGTTTCATCGCTGACTAATACTACTCTGAAACCGAAACCTGACGATATAGAGTTTGGGGAATTGGCTCCACGACTTGCTGAACGTAATTTCTCGGGTTCATAAAAATAAGCTCCACCACGGATAATGCATTTGCTGTTATTGTTAATTGTTTCGGCTGTATTGTCACCATTAAATGAATCTATGCACCATTCAGCTACATTCCCATGCATATCGTAGATTCCCCAAGCATTTGGCTTTTTTGTGCCAACAGCGTGAGTTTGAGTATTTGAATTAGCTTTATACCAACTTATATCTTCTAATTCATCACTTTTACCTTTAATTTGAGAAAGTTGCTTACCGTTATTCAGCGAAGTATTCTTACCAGCACGACAAGCGTATTCCCATTGTTTTTCTGTCGGTAGAGTAAAAATAAAACCTGATGGTCTTGTCTTTTCGGTAATTTCGTTTAATCTTTTACAAAAATATAAAGCATCATAAAAACTAACACGTTCTACTGGATTATTTAAACCTGTGTTTTTTGATGGGTTCACCCCAATAACTGTATAATAAAGAGCTTGGGTTGTTTCATACTTACTTATATAGAAATCTTTATCTATCTTGTTTTTGAATTGTTTAAACTCGCTATTGTTATTTCTACCTAATTCATTTTCAGGACTTCCCATATTAAATTCGCCAGCAGGGCATTTTACTAATTCAAGATTTTGATTCTGAATATTAATGGTTAGTTGTTCATTAGCATAAATTGGAGATAGACCAAAGAATATAGATAAAAACAATGGCAAAGACTTTTTCATATAATCCTCAAAATAGGCAATTATTTTTTATAGAGTATCATAGAAAGTTTAATTAAGCAATTTAAGTGAAATTGTAATTGTGGCAAAAATAATCATAATTTACAATCTTGCTTTTAAAAATGATATAATAGTTGCTAAGGAAATTTGAAATAGGAGAATATATGAAACGAATAGTTTTGGGTTTGTTATTGGTTTTTGCTTGTTATATACCTACTTTTGCAGAAGAAAGGCTTAAATTAGAAGGATTTAACGATATAACAGAAAATATTAATGGTTATCAGATTACGAAAGCTGATATTATCATATTAGGGGTAGAGTTTTATAAATCTGGTAGTCATTATTTCAAACACTGTTATAATCCAATGATTTTAAATTTCGAAACTCCTAATAGTTTTGCTATAGATTTCGCAGGTTTTTCTGAATGGCATAACGAAACTAGAAAAGAATATACTAGCAATGATTTTAAGATTTCTATCTCTTTTGATTTAAAATTATGGCCTACTGCTGAAGGTAGGTTATATGGAACAAGATTTATTCCTACTAAAATTTCTAATTCAAAAACAACTTTTAAAGGAAAATTTACAGAATATAGCTATCCAACAAACTCTGCTTATGGTGATTATGTAACATTAAAAGAAGTTCCAGAAACAACTGTAGGTCCTTATGAAATAGAAAAAGTTGATTATAAAAAAGGTTTTGATGCGAAATGTGATAGTTCTGCAAAATATCACGACATTCCAATTGATTTAAAATCTTATGCACAAAATATCATTATGTTGGAGTCAAGGTATTTGAATGAAAAAAGTTTGAATTTTCAAAGTTTTATACTAGATGATGATGGAAATAAAACAGATAAAAAAGCTAATATTTCGATAAGTTGTGATGTTTATGCTGTTTTAAACTCTCTAACATTAGCTGATGGAACTACAAAAACTTTTAATACCGAAAAGATAGATGAAAAAGACTGGGTTAGTCAGAACAGCAAATACGATGTTACTTTTCCTTGGGAAGGCGAAGGAACTAGCGATAGCCCTTTCCTAATAAAAAATGCTAACGATTTGCTTGCTCTTGCAACTAACTATAGATTTATAGATGCGGGGTTTTATTTCAAACAAGAGTCGGATATAGCTATTACAAATAATGATTATTGGGGAAAGCCTGAAGATAAAACACTTCTTTATTTGTTTGAAAAACCTTTTACTGGTCACTATGACGGAAATGGCAAATCTATCAATGGTTTAAAGATTATCACAACAGATAAGGAAATACAAACAACTCCTAAAGCACCATATAACGATTGTCATGGTTTGTTCCATAGGGTTAGAAATGCGGAAATCAAGAATCTGACTATAGATTGCGAAATAAATATAGGCGAAAACAATAAAGCTGGTGCGTTAGCTGGTGAAGCTATTAATTCAACTTTTTCAAATATTGCTTTTTCTTCTAAAATAAATGGGAAAGAAGAAATCGGAGGATTGGTTGGTGAAGCAGATAATGTAAGTTTCAATGATATAACCGTTAATAAAAATATTTTAACAGGGAAAAAGTTTGTCGGAGGTGTTTTAGGTAAAGGAAAAAAGATTACTGCTAATAATATAAAAATAAGTAATTCGGTTCTCAATGGTGGGGATTATGTTGGTGGTGCCTTTGGTGGCTTAGAAGAAAAGTGTAACATCAGTGATATAGAAGCTGATGTTGCAATTACTGCTATAAAATATGTCGCTGGTGCTATTGGAATAATTAAAGATTATTGTTCTGCTAAAAATATTTTTGTTTCAGGTAATATTAATGCTGAAAACATTGTTGGTGGTGTTTTTGGGGAAATATACGCAAATACCAAAAAAGAAGATAAACCAGAATTATACAGTAATTTTGTTTCAAAAGCGAATATAATATCTTCAAAGGGTATTGCTGGTGGAATTGTTGGGCAAATATCAAATAATGCTATCCTTTCAGACTGTATAAATTATGGAACTATTATTGGTAAACATAGTGGCGGAATTGCTTCTATTGTATGTAAGTCTGATAGAAATACAATTTTTGATACAACCATTGTTGAAAGATGTATTAACCATGGGACTTTAAAATTTAATGATAATATTAAAGGTTATAGATGTGGTGGAATTGCTGCTGATCTTAGTAGAAGCACTATTAAAGACTGCTATAATGATGCTAATGTAGAATCAAAAGAAGATTGTGGCGGAATCGTTGGCTACAGCACTGGTGGTAATATTCAAAATTGTTATTCTATAGGTGAATTAAAAACAGAAACTTATGATACTCATGTTGGTGGAATTGCTGGTGGTTATTTTCCTCCTACTGGGTCAGTGCAATCTAGAAAATATTCAGTGATAAAAGATTGTTTTATTACAAGTGACACTAAATTTGTATTTAATGGAAAACCATTACGTGAAAAAAATGCTACACATAAATGCATTGGTGAAGAACCTACATATAAAGAATCCTTTTCAAATCTTCAAAAATTTAATTCTGTTTCAGATATAAAACTTGATTCTTCTTGGAATCCTGATGTTTGGGAAATTAAGGCAGGGGCCTATCCAAAATTAAAAATGGCTAATGCTTTGCTTAATAAAACCAATGCAAATACTTCTATACAGAGAGAAGAAAAACTAGAAGAAAAGCCTTTTCAAGAAACTCCTGTTTCTGACACTCAAAAAATTGTGGTTCCAGAAGAACTAGAGCTAGAACCTTAAGCAGGTTGAAGCAAACAATTAATTAGTTTCAGTTTTCAGTTTTCAGTTCTCTGTTCTCAGTTCTCTGTTTTCAACTTTCTGTTTTTGCTTTGCCGAAGGCTTTGTCGAACTCGATGTAAATTAACGGAATAATCAAGAGAGAGATGAAAGTTGCGATAGTGAGACCGCTGATAACGGCACGAGCCATAGGAGCTTGCATTTCTCCGCCTTCGCCTATTCCTAAAGCTAAAGGAACAAGACCAAGAATAGTAGTAGAAGCCGTCATTAAAATTGGTCGGCAACGGTTAGCAGTCGCTTCTTTTGCGGCTTCAATAATATCCATATCTGGATTTTTGATTCTAAGTTCATTCATGTGGTCTACAAGCAAGATTGAGTTATTGACAACAATACCGCCAAGCATGATACAGCCGATGAAAGTCTGAACATTGAAGGTTGTTCCAGTAAAATAAAGAATAGGAACAACGCCGATTACAGAAAGCGGAACGGTAGTCATTACAACAAATGGGTCTCTCAAAGATTCATACTGAATTGCCATAACCATATAAACAAGAATAATTGCGAGAATAAAGCTAAAAGCCAGTTCTATAAAGGCTTCCTGCTGGTCTTCGTAATCACCAGTCATTACAATACCGAAGTTTTCAGGCATTGGAATTTCCTTGATTTTTTCTTGAACATCTTTAATAACAAAGCCAAGAGAGCGACCTTCAACATCGGCAGAAAGCGTAAGAATTCTTTCTTGATTATGACGCTCAATAATTGTCGGACCCATCTTGCTTTCAAGCCTTGCGACATTTCGAAGCATAACAGGCTTTCCAGCAGAGTTTGTAATAACCATATTAAGTATTTCGTCAAGATTCATATATTCGGCATCAGTGGCTTTAACAAGAATCTTGTATTCGTTACTACCATCTCTAAGATTGCCAGCACTTCTACCAGACATCATTGTTTCTAGGAAAGTGGAAATTGCATTTACAGTAAGTTTCTGGTCTGCTGCTTTTTCTCTATCTATAACAATTGTGCGTTCTGGAACGCCCTTTTCACGAGAAAGCTTAACATCTGTAATTCCAGGAATTTCTTTTATAAGTTTTGCTACCTGTGCCCCTAGAGCATCAGCTGTTTCAATGTCGTAACCACGAATTTCAAGCTGAACTTTGTCTGTTCCAGAGCCCATACGCAGCATAAACATTCCCTGACCTTCTCTAGTTCTAACAACTGTTCCGGGAATACCATCAAGAAGTTTTCTAAGGGAAGCGGCAACTTGGGCACTACTTCTCTTTCTTTTGTCAGCGGCTACCAATGGAATACGTATGTCACCTTTGTTTACAGAACTGCTTCTACCGCCACCTACGTTAGTAAACATAGTTTCTAATTCTGGAACATTATCTTTAATGATTTTTTCAACTTTTATGAAAGTTTCATCAACTAACGAAAGTCTTGTTCCTTCTTCTAGTTCAACGCTAACTCTAACTTCACCTTCATCGGCCGTAGGCATAAATTCTGTTCCAATAAGGCTTACCAAAGAACAGGCAAAAGCTATTAAACAACCTAATACGAAGAAAGTAGTTTTTCTGTAAGTTAAAACCTTATTTAAAGCCCAAGATTGGCATTTTAAAATAATTCCAACCATAAAGTCAGACATTCTCTTAAACCAGCCAACATCTTGTTTTGCTTTATCTTCTTTTGTAACAACTTTTTTCAAAAAAACAGAAGTCATCATTGGAACAATAGTTAAAGAAATAACCATTGAGCAGAAAAGAGAAAAAGCTACTATATAAGCAAGTTGTTTGAACATTACCCCTGTAACACCTTCTACAAAAAGCAATGGAAGAAATATGACAACGGTTGTAAGAGTACTTGCTAGAATAGCCATAGCTACTTCGTTAGAGCCGTCAATAGAAGCTTCAATAATAGGCTCGCCATTTTCCCTGTGTCTGAATATGTTTTCCAAAACAACAATTGAGTTGTCTACCAACATACCTATACCAAGAGCAACACCGCCTAATGACATAATGTTAAGAGTGAAACCGAAATAATACATTAGGGTGAAAGTTGCTATAATAGAAACAGGAATAGCAATAGCAATAATGGTCGTACTTGCGAGGTTTGCAAGGAAAAGCTGAAGAATGACTACCGCAAGAATACCACCAAGAATTGCTGAAGAACTAACATTGTTGATAGAGCGAGTAATATATTTTGAACTGTCAACAATCGGAGTAAGCCTCAACTGTGGAATTTCCTCATTAATTGCTGCAACTTCTTTTTTAACAGCTTTTGCAACGTTTACGGTATTAGCTCCTGATTGTTTGCTGACAGAAATTCTAACTCCAGGAACTCCGTTAATTCTAACAACACTGCGTTTCTTTTCCCAATGGTCGGCGACCTCTGCAACATCGCAAAGTCTGATTGCCTGTTGACCGTTCATTCCAACAACAAGTCTAGAAATTTCTTCAACAGTTTGAAATTCACCAGGTGTTCTAAGTCTGATTTCAAAGTTACCAGATTCTATCATACCAGCAGGAAGATTGATATTTTCAGCTCTAATCCTACTAATAATCTGTTCTGGACTTATTTTTAAAGCTTTAATTTTGTTTGTGTCAAGTCTGACTTGGATTTCACGCTGATTACCGCCCATTACATCGATAGAAGCAACCCCATCAATTCTTTCTATACGGTATTTAACTTGATTTTCTATTAAATCAAGCATTTTAACAGGGTCTAGCTGGCTTGATGCACCCAAAACCATAATAGGCATTGCGTTAGAGTCAAATTTGCGAATCTGAGGTCTGTCAATATCGTCTGGCAATCTTTTTATAATACGATCGATACGGTCTCTAACGTCATTTGTAGCAGCGTCAAGGTCTGTTCCCCAAGCAAAAGAAATTCTAACAGTGCTTTTTCCTTCACTAGAAGAAGAATTGATTTCTTCAACACCAGAAACAGCAGCAATAGCCTGTTCTATTGGTCTTGTAATAAGAGTTTCTATTTCTGTTGGGCTTGCATTTTCGTAAGTTGCCGACACACTAATCATCGGGAAAGTCATATCTGGCATCAAGTCAACAGGCAGTTTGTATAGAGAAACAAAACCGAAAATAACCACAATCAGCATTATCATTGTAACGCCGATTGGGTGTCTTACTGATTGCTTAGATAGTTTCATTTTTTAGCTCCGTTTCCATTCGCATTTTGTTCATCGGCTGGAATACGGATTGCCATACCATGTTCTAATAAGTGCTGACCTAGTGTTACTACTCTGCCTTTTATTTCAGGTTCACAAATTTCAACTTGGGTAGTGTTTCTATAACCTGTTTTAACAGGAACGAAACTAGCTGTTTTTTCTGCTTCGTTTACTACGAATACCCCTTCTTTTTCATTTCTAATTACTATAGCTTCAAGAGGAACAACAGTTGTATCTTTGTGTGTGCCATATATGATTTTTGCAGTAATAAACATACCTGGCTTCAACTCATTGTTTTCATTGTTTAAATTAAGCTCTATTCTAGCCTGTCTTGAAACTTCGTCTAGCATTGGAGCAATTCTTTTAACTTTCGCATGATAAGTTTTATCTGGCATAGCAGTAGGAATAATCAAAGCGTCCATTCCCTGCTTAATCTTGAAGTAATCTCGTTCAACAACATCAATAACAACAGTGAGATTTGTAATATCAATAACAGAAATAATCGGAGTATTAGCGGTTATCATTTCACCTTCGTCTAGTAGACGTTCAGAAACAAATCTGTCGTTTACTCCGTAACTCCAAGAAGCATCAACTTTTGTATAAGCTAATTTTAATTTTGCCTGTGCTAGAGAGGTTTCTGCCTGTCTTAAGGTTGATTTATTTACTAAATGTTTTGCGGAACGAGTCTTGAAGTCTGCACTTGCATTTTCAACTTCTACTTCTGAAGCAACTTTTTGTTTACGCATTGTTTTAACACGTTCTAATTCTCTTCTAGATATTTCAAGCAACTCACCACTTTCGTTGTAGTTCGCTTTAGCTATTTCCAAAGCTGCTTCAGCCTGTTCCACTGCTAAAATAAATTCTTCATCGTCTAATTCAGCAACTATATCACCATTTTTGATGGTATCACCAATATTAAAATTGACTTTTTTGATACGTCCAGAAGTCTTAGGAGCGACTTTAAATTTAGATTTTGGTTCGATAGAGCCTGAAAAAACTCCTTCATCGTGCATATCGCCTCTTATTACATTGCCAGTTTCAATGGCAACAACAACCTGCTTTGCTCCGCCACGTTTAGCACCCTTTTTTTCTGAAGTATTGTTCTTTTTTATATAATCAGCACCAAACCAAACAATGGCAGCACCAAGGATAAACACGAATATTAGTTTTTTCATTTGTACATCTCTTTCATTTAGATATTTTTAATTTAATCAATTAACCCAATATTTATAGACCTATTGAAATTGGTTGAGAATACATATTTGTTAGAGATGAGAGATAAGAGA
>CAJOQX010000182.1 GCA_905236865.1 Candidatus Rifleibacteriota bacterium | reverse complement strand
CCTTCTCCCTTCTCCCTTCTCCCTTCTCCCTTCTCCCTTCTCCCTTCTCCCTTCTCCCTTCTCCCTTCTCCCTTCTCTCTTCTCCCTTCCCTTATGGGCTTTAGGGCAACCACCCACCCACCACATATCACCCAAAGAAATCTATTGAGCAGTCACTAATTAACAGCTAAATAAAAAAATTAAAAAAAAATATATTTTACTTAAATTATTTTTAGTCTATAATTATATATTATTAATACGGCAATAAAATAATGAAAAAACTGGAGGGACTTCGTTTTGCTTTCAGCAACGTCATGCCTCTTTCATAGGCTCGCAATGACGATTCTATGAATTAAGTTTTTCAGTATTTAACTGCTGAAGTAATAAGTTAAGATAAATAAGGAAAGAAACATGATTGCACCTTTGAATATTGTTTTAGGCGTTATTGGCTCTGATTGTCATTCAGTAGGGAACAAGATTCTTGAAGCTTTTTTTACAGAAAAAGGGTTTAAAGTCACTAATCTCGGGGTTATGGTTAGTCAGGAAGAATTTATTGCTGCTGCAATAGAAACAGACGCAAAGGCTATTTTAGTTTCTTCTCTTTATGGGCACGGAGAAATAGATTGTGTTGGACTTCGTGATAAATGTATAGAAAAAGGATTAGACGATATTATTCTATATGTCGGTGGTAATCTTGTTGTAGGTAAGACTCCATTTGATATAGTAGAAGCTAAATTTTTAAAAATGGGCTACGATAGGGTTTTCGGGCCAGAATCTTCTTTAGACGAAGAAGCAGAAATGCTTTTGAAAGATATAGAAGCTAAGACAAAGAATTGAGAGATGAGAGATGAGAGATGAGAGATGAGAGTTGAGAATTGAGAATTGAGAATTGAGAGATAGAGCTTATATCTATATCTTATATCTTATATTATTTCTTTATTTCGAACTTGTTTCTTCTTCTTTTAGTATTTGGTCTATTATTTTATTGAATAATGCTGGTAAAAAAATAAAAAATAAATAATAATGCAATGCCATAAACAATCCAAATAAGTAACCGCAAATTTGATAAAACATTATTTTTCTCCTTTATTAGTATTTTCTCTCTATTTTAACTAAGACCCTAACACTTGAAAAAACAGGAACGGCTTTCTTTCCACCAGTATAGTTGTCTTGAATATAGCTGGTAGTATAGCTTATATCAGAAAAAGAAACATTATACACATAATTGGAAGTTTCAAAAGATATTACATTATCTTCTATTCCATCTGAAGCGGCAAAGAGATAATCACGTTTTATTGGCTCTTTACCTAATGTAATCGAAAGCCACTCGAATTTATTTGAAGAAATGCCTTCCCGCTCATTAAATGAACGTAAAGAAAAACCGCCATTTTCGATTTCTCTAGCTATTGAACCTGCATTGGTAAAAGAGAAGGATTCTTGAAAAACAACAACGTTTTCTTGTTTTATTACTTCAGCTACAGCATCGTGAGGTTTTGCAGTTTCTAAATAAGATAACTTACGAGAACTGAAATTAGCTAATTTTACTTCTGCCTGACTTGCTTCATCTGAATCTGGATAAATAATCATTAGTTGTTGAAGAGTTTCTATAGACTTTTCAATATCTCCTCGTAATTCTAGCATGGTAGCAAGTTTTAAAAGTCTATCTGGTTCTTTATCTCGTGTTTCAGTCAAATAGGTCAAATATTTAACCGCATCTTCAATTAAACCTTGTTCATTTTTTTCCATCAAAGTTGGCATAAGCCGTAAACTTGCCAAATAATCATCTATTGCCGCTCTTATGTTTCTTTTTTTATAATATTCCATTGCAGAATTAAACAGTCTTGTTGCTTCTTCTGTTTGAGCCATTTCAGGCAAATGCTCTAGTTTCATAAAAGCACGGCTTTTAAGTAAATCTGGCAATTTCCCGCTTTTTAAAGCAATTTTATAATGATAAGTAGCAAATTCATATCGGCGAATACCTTCAAGACATTCTCCTATTCTAAAATGAAGCTTCGCTTCTATATCATCGTTAGATGTCATAGAAAGACCTTCATAATAGAATACAATAGCTTCACGATAGTTATTGGTTTTAAAAAGCTCTTCTGCCCGCATTAAACATCTGTTTATAGTATATGGAGGAGTTATATTTTCAATGTTTTCAGCATTTGAAACATCTGAAAGAAAAATAGCAGATGTTAGCATTACTGCAAAACAAAGCTCTTTTCTCATTTTAACTTCCTCCAATACTACGTTTAGAAAGCTCCAGTGAAGTTATTAGGTACAACAGAACGCATAATCAAATCATTATTTCTTGTATTGGGAACAGTTTCGAGCAACAAATACTTGATTTCGCCCTTTTCAATATCTTTACGGATTTCTTTTAACAGTGGAATTACATTTAAATCACCACTTTGAAAAAGCCCAAGATTGTAAAGGTTGTTCTTGTTTGCGTCTAAATAGGCATAATAAGCATCATTGTAACGAATCAAGACCTGTTCGGCATAATGAGTATCATTTTCTGCCAAACCTCTCTTGTAGTCTTTTTCAGCTTTCAACATATCTTTAAGGGCTTTTTCAGTTTCTTCACGTTTAGTGTTCCACTTGTCAACACCTTGAATGATTTGTTGAAACAAAACAACAGAGATATATTTAGAGTTTTCACGGTATACTTCTACTATATTATCACATTCAAGAAGAGCAATACCCAAATCGTAAGCAAGACCAACATTGAATTCTTTAGCCATCTTTTTAAATACAGGCAAGGAAATACCACCATTACGCAAAAGGATTTTTATATTATCTTTTTTTGCTGCGAGACATATTTCTTTTAAAGAATTCTTGAATTGTGTTTCCGCTATAGGATCGATAAATTGACCAGGTTCTGAAACTGGAAGAATTATATTTTTAACACCATATTTCGCACCAAGTTCTATTATAGGTAAACAATCTTCAACAGATAACTGTGTATAAATTTTATTCCCTTTTAATGCTGTAGGAATAGACAGATAACATGGACGGAAATGAACTAACTTGTCAGCTCTTTGATAAAGCTTTCTTTTGCCTCTTATTTTTTCATCTTCATGTTTTGAAGAATTTTCATTATTTGGGGCTGGAGGAACATTATAAGATTTACCAATATATTCTGGCAAAGTCAAAACCACTTCTATACCTAACTCTTTAGTCTTCTCAAGCATTTGTTCAAATGCTTCCCTATTTTCATTTAATCCAGGGTCGTTCACTCTTAAATCGATAAAATTCATTTTATCGCGCCATTTAGCTAAAGAGCCGTTGCAACTTATAGAAATAGGTGGATTAAGAGGATCTTGCGAGCCACCTATTCCTTGTTCTACATAACCAAGAAGAAATGTTGATTCTATATTATTCATAATAGTCTAAATCTACCACATTACATAATTCTAATCAAATAATAGTTTTTTAAAAAAAAATTAAAAAAAACTAAAGTCTGAATAGAAACTTTCCGATATGTATTAAAGAGAAGCAAAAAAAGGCTTTAGGAGGCAAACAATGTTGCAATTAAATCAAAATGAAGCTTATTACGTTCTTACCAATTTAGATGTTTTTGTAAATAGATTTGAAAAAGCAACCAGAAAGAAAGTTACCCCTGGTGCTCTTCAAATTATTCATGAAATACTTACAGAAGCTTCATTTCCAGAAGGACTAAACTCTAAGAATCTCAACTAAAAAAATTATAAATTCAAACCATCCTCAACTCCCCTAACAGCAATACTAGGGGAGATTCTTTTTTAGTTTCTTTGTATAATGACAAAAAATATTATTAATAGTAGTATATAGATTTTAGTATTATTTATATTAATAATTTTTTTTAGAAATAACAAACAAAGAAACATAATGGAAAGAGCGATTTATTTACTAATCCAAGGCGTTATAGAGTGGACGTGGAATCTTTGGCAAACCTCACCTGGGATGGGGTTTCTTGTTGCTTCTTTGCTATTGATTACTCCCTTTGCAGGATATTTTATTTATGGATTTATAAACAATACAGATTACAAAAATATAGACTATTCTATTTATAAAAGGATTGGTAATTCAAGTTCAAAATCTAATTTAACAAGCGAAGAAAAAGCTCTTTTAAATAAAATTACAAAAAAAGACTACGCTTTTGATTTAGATGATATAAAGAAAAGAGCAGCACTAGCATTCAGAAAAACTAAGCATGCTTTGGGAATTAGAGATTTAAAGACAATAGAAGCTTTTCTGTCTGATGGAATGTTTGAAGAGTATAGTGTTTATATAGATTTATTAGAAAAAGAGAATTCGCTAGAAGTTTATAACGACATAGAATTAATCAATATAAAAATTTTAGGTTTTGAATCTGATTATAATATCGACAGTATTTTTGTTGCTTTTACTTCTAGTTATTCAAAATATAGAGTCAATGCTAGAACAGGTAAGTTTTTAGGAAAAAATGAAGATGAAGAGAAACAGCCAAGAACATTTTCAGAAATTTGGACATTTGTTAGACGTTCTGGTGCTATTTCAAGAGATAAGGATGGTTTAATAGAAGGCTACTGTCCATGTTGTGGAAATGAAATCAAAACAGTGAACCAAGCTAATTGTGATAATTGTGGTTATTTATTTCGTTCTGGGCAATACGACTGGATTCTAGCTAATACTACCCAAAATTCTGAATGGGTTTACTTCAACAATGTAAAGGTTCAAGGAGTGACCAAATATATATTGCATGATCCTGGTTTTAATTTGCAACATATCGAAGATAGAGCTACAGTTATGTTTTGGCGAAGAGTTTTAGCTTGTCGTCAAGCCCAAGCTAGTTTTTTAAAAGAAATAGCTTGTGATAAATACTGTGAAACAATAGCTAAAAAATTGAATTCAAACATTAATTTTAAATACTATGACAATTGCGAAATCAAGAGCATTAGAGTAATAGCTCTTGATTCTTCTAGTAAAGAGGAAGATAAGGTTTATGTAGAAATTGTTTGGAGAGGTATTCCTACTTTCAGATCAGGAAATAACAATGTTATTGTGAGTTTACTTAGCAAGTTCTTTTTGAAAAATAGGTATTTAATAAATATTTTTGTCTTAAAAAGGAAAAGAGATGTTTTTACTGATCCAGAAATAGGACTTTGTACTGCTGTATGCCCAAAATGTGGTGCTATTGGAAATGATATTCAGTCCAATAAATGTATATTTTGTGGCAATATAATAAATGATGGAAGCGGTGATTGGGTAATAGAAGATATATGGAAAGAAAAAGACAATAGAATGAATAATGTCTTTGAAAGAATAAGAATAAATATAAACAAACCAATCATTTCAAAAATAAGCAAAGACTATTTTTATAAGAAACAAAACACTGGCAATACTATCGAAAACAATGAATACGAAACCAATAACGATTTCGATTCTTCTATGCCTAATGAAGTCGATGGTGAATTTTCTAGATTACCTCCAACATTCTTAAGAGACAATAATTTAAATTCAGAAAATGAAGATACTAAAATCAATGATTCATGGAGTAAAGCAAAGAACAATGATGCTTTTACAAATGATAACACTCACAACAAAACAGAAAACGCAAGAGAAGATAAATCCAATTCAGAAAACTCTAAATCAAACGATGATATTTCCAATAATAAAAATTCTTCTAACAACCAAGATGAAAAGCCTAAAAAAGACTTTAACGAACCTTTTGCAGTAACATTGCTTGCTTTACCTTATGAAACATCCAAAAAAATATCTCCTACAGATCAAATAAAATGGCTAATCGCTATGATGATGGCTGGTAGCAAAGGTAATCCTAATGAAAAAGAAGAGATAATGAACTACGCAAAAAGCGAAAATGTAAGTTTAAGAGAGGTAAATGCTATTATTGTAGAGTTAAAAAAGCAAAAGAATATAGTCGAATATCTTACAAACACTATAGAATTACCATTAGATTATGATTTTATGAGAAATGTCATAAAAGTTGCTTTTGCTGACGGTAAAATTACAAAACAAGAACTTGCACTAATTCGTTATGTTGCCAGAAGAATGGATATTGATGAAGAAAACTTAAAAGGTCTTCTAGAGATAGAAAAGAATATTTTTATGCAAAAATACAATATTTGCTAGACGAAACGAAGTTTTTCGTGACAATCCATAAAAATTTTCAACAAATAATGACAGTTCGCTTGTTCGACATATTTCTCCTCTTGCGACCTCTGTTTAAAAAGAGATAAGAGAAGAGAGGTTAGAGATTAGGGAATTGTTTTAGCTTTTGTATGTTTTTACTATTATAAAATCTATACTGTCAAAT
>CAJOQX010000181.1 GCA_905236865.1 Candidatus Rifleibacteriota bacterium | reverse complement strand
TTTAGGGGTTGGAATAATATGGATAACAAGAAAATATTGAAAACATTATCTATTTCTGCTTTTTGTTTATTAGCATCTCAATATTCTCTATTTGCTTGGGCTCCACCTGTTAGTGAAGCTGTTTGCGGTTATTGCGACAAAGCAAATGGGCATGAAACTTGGTGTCCTTCATATAAATCACAACAGTCTACAAGCTTAGCAGACTATGTTCCAGTACAAGCTTTGCCTTATATTCCTTCCCCTTGTCCTATTTGTAATGGCAGTAGCGGTCGTCATGAATTTAACTGTAATATAGGTGAAGAGATAAAAAAATATAATTCCGCTTCAAGAAATTACGACAACGCTAATGATGTTTATGCACGAAAAATTAGTGCCAACAATATGAAAGACTGCGTTGACAAAATAAACAGGTATTTGTCTGAAGCAAAAGCAAAAGTTTCCGAAGAAGAAAGACGAAATAACGACCCTCTTTGGATAAGCAATGATGAATGGTGTAAAGAAGATAAGCATTCAATACTTTATTATTGCAATTTGGGTGGGTATTTGCCAAAATTTACCTATTCAACAGGAAGATTTTCTGGCGGTTGCGATAAAAAAATCGAATTTAATATTAAAGGTTCGTGCATAGCTTTAGGGAAAACAGCTCCTAATGGTGCGGAAGATTGGCATTTTGTTAATTCCATAGGTAATGGGACTTTGAGCTCAAGTGGTCTAGGGGCACGGAGTTATGAAAGTGTAAAAGCTGTTGATATGACTGATCAACAATATTATTTGGTAAAACCAAAACTAAAAGGGCAAAATATTTGCTATTTAGCCAATACAGATGGTTCTAGAATTCTGCATATTGCAAAAAGTTTTGAGCCTATTTGTAAAAGTGTACCAATGTTTCAAGGCGATTTTACTGGTGAAAGAGGAACAAGTAAAGATTTATGGTTTATTTGTGAAGAAGACAACTCTTTTAATAGAAATCCTTTCTACTTTTATAATCCTAAAAAAGATAAAAGAAGCGAGGGTTACGAATATATAGACAAATACTGCTTGGGTAGCGTGCATACAAAATGCATGGTCAAAGTTAGAAGAAATGGGTGTTTTGGAATTGTTATTCCTTGCCCTGAAAGTAATTATAGAGATAAGGTGATTGTACCGTTAAAATATGTATTAGTAAAAGAACGTTGGTCTGCAAATACAAAACTTCCATTTTATATTGTAAACACAGATGGAAAGAGCAATCATTTTGGTGCTTATGATGGCAATGGGAATATGGTTCTTCAATGTATCTATTCAAATGGTGAAGTAGAGAGGAGAATAGATAGTAAGAATTTTAGATGATTGTTTTTTATTGTTTAAGTATGAGGAATAATAGTTATGTGTGGTTGTTTCTTTTGGAAAAAGAAAAAATGTAAAGAAGTTGAAGAAGAATTAAATTTATCTTCTGCTTTTGAAGAAGATAGTATAGATGGAGATGTTACTCCTGGGGCATCGCCATTAATTATTGTAAAAAATAACATATTGTCAGTAAATGAAAAAAATAATATTAAAATGACGAATATGTTATGGGGTTGCCCTTCAAAAGACAACAAACTGATTATTAATGCAAGAGCAGAAAGCGTTTTAGAAAAGCCATTGTTTTATGATGGTATAAGAAAAAATAGATGTGTTGTTCCTGCAATTTCTTTTTATGAATGGGATAAAGATAAAATAAAAGTGACTTTTTCAAAAAAAGACAATAGTATGTTTTATTTAGCAGGTTTTTATTTAACTCAAAATAATAAAAAATATTTTATAATTCTGACTACAGAAGCAAATGATACAGTTGCTAAAACACACCATAGAATGCCGTTATTTTTTGAAGCAAATCAGGTTAGAGATTGGATTTTGAAAAATAATACAGAAAAATACTTAAAGCTTCAAATGCCAGAATTGATAAGTTCTCAAAGTTGTAAACAATTAAGTCTGTGGGATTAATTATTTTTCAGTTTTTTCCGATATATGCTTGTATTTGTGTGGAGGAATTTTGTCTTGATTGACAATTGTAATGATAAAAAGATATACTTTAGGAAGCAAGGGTGGAATGTTTTATAAATATGCAAGAAGCTTCAAGATTAATACTTGGATTACGTGCTGCAGGCTGGAATGAAAAAGATATAAATGATTTTATCCTTTATATTGAAACTGGAGATGAAAAATATAAGCCACAGCTAATAAAAGAAAAGGAATAATGTTAATTATTATAGAATTTGAAGGTTTTAAAATATGAATAAATTTAAGATGATATGTTTGAGTGTTGCT
>CAJOQX010000180.1 GCA_905236865.1 Candidatus Rifleibacteriota bacterium | reverse complement strand
GGATGGCGGTATGCAAGCGAGCCAAAAACAGGAAGTTTTTGATGTCGAATGTCTAGGATAGACAACATTCGACAAAGGAGGTCAGCGAGTCGCAAAGGGGGATTAAGGGGGATTTTAAAATAATTAGAATAATCTAATTTTGGGATAAAAAGCTAGTTTTAGCACAGCCTCTGCGAGCAGTCGTTAGACTGCGTGACAATCCAGCCTTCGATAAAACAATAAAAACAACAAAAACCAACTACAATGTAAACTTATTTAAAAGATATAAGATTTAAGATGGAAGTTACTACTTTAAATTAGAATTTGGAAATCTAATATATTACAACTCGATTTGTTTCTTTTTAATTGACTTAAATAAATCATTAATATTAAATCAAGATAATATTTTTCCGTTTCGATAAATTTATTGTTATTTTTATAATATTTTTCTATTCGGAAAAATATTTGATGACAAATGATGTCTTTTAAACTATAATTATAGAATAAATTATAAACATTAATTACGTCTTACAGGAGTAGTTATGATTGAAAGAGAAAATTATATAAAAAAATTATTCCAATGGAAAGATAAAGACGTAATAAAAGTTATTACAGGAATGAGACGTTGTGGAAAATCAACTCTACTAAAACAATTTCAACAGTTATTGATAGAACAAGGTATTTCTTCAAACAATATAATATATATAAACTTTGAAGAATTAGAAAATATTGATTTACTAGACTATAAATCTCTATATAACCATATAAAAAAAGAATGCCATAATAATGAACATTACTATATTTTTCTTGATGAAATTCAAAACGTAAAAAACTTTGAAAAAGCAATAGATAGTCTATATGTAAAAGGAAACTTCGATATATATATAACAGGGTCTAATTCATATTTACTTTCTGGTGAACTTGCTACTTTGCTATCTGGTAGATACGTTGAAATTTCAATTTTACCTTTTTCATTCAATGAATATTCAAAAGCTACTAAAAATCAAAAATACGAAGAATCATTTTCCACTTATTTGAAAAATGGAGGTCTGCCATACAGCACTCTATTAACAGACAAAAACTATTTAGACGACTATCTTGAAGGTATTTATAACACGGTAATAATAAAAGATATCGAAGAACGAAGAAAAAGAAAACTTGATAATGGTGGCTTTGACAGAAATGTTAACGATACACTTTTATTGAAAAAGATTTCTCAATATCTTGCTTCTTCTATAGGAAATATTATTTCTGTAAAAGGTATTACTGATTATCTAATTTCTTCAGGAAGAAAAGTTTCAAATTCTACTGTAGATTCTTATATTGATGCTCTTATAGAAGCGTTCATATTCTACAAAGTTGATAGATACGACTTGAACGGTAAATCAATATTAAAACAAAACTCTAAATATTATATTGTAGACACTGGCTTACGAAGACATTTAGTAAGAAAAAAAGAAAACGATATAGGCTATTTGCTTGAAAATGTAGTTTATTTTGAGCTACTTAGAAGAGGTTATATAATTTATGTTGGAAAATCTGGAACAAATGAAATAGATTTTGTTGCTTTTCATAACGACATAATAGAATACTATCAAGTTTCGGCTTCCTTGTTAGAAGAATCTACTTTTGCCCGAGAAATAAAGCCTTTAAAATCAATAAAAGACAATTATAAGAAAACAATCCTAACTCTAGATAAATTCTCGCAAGGGAATTACGAAGGGATAGAAGTCATAAATGCTTTAGATTGGCTCTTGCAATAATAATTTAATAGCAACAAATAATGCTTCTATCTATTATAATCCTATAGATTGTACAAAATTATATTTGAAAGATTATTTTGCAAAAAACAGGTATAAAATTAAAATTCATTAAAACTTTTGAAATTATTTACAAAGAGTTTAAGAACGAATTTGTTCCTAATCTGGCTATTATTGATTTGATGACGTTCAATTCCGAAGAGCAAATAATAGATTTTCTAGACAAATATGAACTTAATTTATTTACATTTATCAGTCTTATTATTGCAACTTTTAATAAAAAAAACGATAATCTTTATTAGGAGTTATAACATGGGTGATAAAGATTTGGCTCAAAAGACACTAGAAGCATACAACGATGTTTTTGCAGACATCGCTAAATAATGAGTAATGAGTAATTAGAAATGAGTAATTAGAAGTTAGTAAACGAAGTTTTACAGTTGATGTCTGTACTTACTAACGATGACACATTTGAAGAATTCCAAAATCAATACATTAAACAAACTTCTTGAAGGCTTCGAGAAATATGAATTAGTTTTATAATATAGAGAAGAATCACTATGTGTGGAATAATAAATAAAGCAGAAGCTCGTGGTGAAGCTCGTGGTGAATTTAATATTCTTTATAAGCAAATAAAAGATGGTATGCTAACTGTTTATCAAGCCGCAAAATATATAGATAAATCAGTTCAGGAACTTCTTGACGGATTCAATAAATACAACCTAGTTTTATGATATGAAAAGAGTTGATTGAAATCAATAACACTTACTTTATTTATTAGAAAGAATTTATTTATTTTATTACTTTAGTAATTTAATAAAAGTTTGTGGTTTCCGTTATATTATACTATTTTGATATTCAAGTTTACTTTGTTCTAATTTTATGATATTTTAACTTTCTAATAAATT
>CAJOQX010000179.1 GCA_905236865.1 Candidatus Rifleibacteriota bacterium | reverse complement strand
AGTAAGAACTTCTTGGAGAACGTGAGAAGCACCATAAGCTTCAAGAGCCCAAACTTCCATTTCCCCAAATCTCTGACCACCGAACTGCGCCTTACCACCAAGAGGTTGTTGAGTAACAAGGCTGTATGGACCAGTTGAACGAGCGTGCATTTTATCGTCAACTAAGTGGTGCAATTTAATAATGTACATTACACCAACCATAATCTTTTTATCGAATGGTTCACCAGTTCTACCATCGTAAAGAGTGGCTTTACCTTCAAGGTCAACAAGCTTTAATGGGTCATTATCATAAACATCTCTAAGCTGTTCGATAACAAAATCTTGATTTTTTACAACATGGTCATATTCAATGCGTTCTTTAACTTTTTCTTTACCTAATGTTGTATCAATTACGGTAAAACCATTTCTACCTTTATTGAAAACTGAGGTTGCATATCGTCTATTCTGGTTCATAGCAGCCCAACCTAAGTGAGTTTCAAGAACCTGACCAACATTCATACGAGAAGGAACGCCAAGAGGATTCAAAATTACATCGACAGCTCTACCATTTGCAAGATAAGGCATATCTTCAACAGGAACTATTCTAGAGATAACCCCTTTATTACCATGTCTACCAGCAATCTTGTCACCTACTGTAATTTTACGTTTCTGTGCAATATAAACACGAACTAGTTTATTTACACCATAAGGTAATTCATCACCCTTATCTCTAGAGAAAATCATAATATCAACAACTTTACCACGTTCCCCATGTGGAACAGTGAGAGAAGTGTTTCTAACTTCACGAGCTTTTTCCCCAAAGATTGCTCTTAAAAGTTTATCTTCGGCAGTAAGTTCAGTTTCTCCTTTTGGAGTTACTTTACCAACAAGAATATCGCCAGCTTCAACTTCTGAACCTATTCTTATTATACCATTTTCATCAAGATTCTTTAGAGCATCTTCACCAACATTAGGAATATCACGAGTGATTTCTTCAGGTCCTAATTTGGTATCACGAGCATCTGTTTCGTAATCTTCAATATGAATTGATGTTAGAACGTCATCTGTTACCATTCTTTCAGAAAGGATAATGGCGTCTTCGTAGTTATACCCTTCCCAAGGCATAAATGCTATGAGGCAGTTTCTACCAAGTGCAAGTTCCCCATTTGAGGTTGAAGGACCATCTGCAAGAACAGTTCCAGCTTTAACTTTATCACCAATCTTTACAGTTGGAATTTGGTTAATACAAGTTCCTTGGTTAGAGCGTAAGAACTTCTGCAATGGATAAGTATCAATTGATTCTTGTTGAAGTCTAACTTCATCGGTTATAGCTTTAATTCTAGATAAATAAGTAATATCAAGTGCCTGACCAGCTTCAATTATGATTTCGCCAGTAAGATCATCGACTATGGTATCCATAATCTTACGACCTTGTATTTTACGGAAAGCGGCTTCTTTTACAGGAATCTTTTCATCTTCTTTACGTCGGCTTGGACGTTGAATCTTAACACAGTCTGCATCAACATAGCATACAGTACCATTACTTCTTGCAACAACAACAGCACCAGAGTCATGAGCTGCTTTAGGTTCAAGACCAGTTCCAACATAAGCTGGTTCAGTTTGAATCAAAGGAACTGCTTGACGTTGCATATTTGTACCCATCAAAGCACGGTTAGCGTCATCGTGTTCAAGGAATGGGATTAATGCAGAAGCGACAGAAACCATCTGAAGTGGAGAATACTTCATATATTCGATTTCAGATTTTGGCAAATAGTCAAATTCATAGTCATCGCTGAAGTATTTTGCAGGTATATTGTTATCTTGAATTACTCCGTCTTCGCTTATGAAGCAGTCTGGCTGACCGACTTTATAACGGTCTTCATCGTAAGCATCTTTGTATTCCATATTTTCATAGTGGATTAGACCAGTATCTTTATCTACTTTACAAAGTGGAGTTGTTAAGAAACCGTAATCATCGACTTTTGCAAATACAGCAAGACTTGCAATAAGACCAGCATTTGGACCTTCAGGAGTTTCAATAGGACAAATACGACCATCGTGTGTAGGGTGAACGTCACGAACTTCAAAACCAGCTCTATCACGTTTGATACCACCAGGACCCAATGCTGAAAGTCTTCGTTTATGAGTTAATTCTGCTAATGGATTATTTTGATCCATAAACTGAGATAATTGAGAACTACCAAAGAATTCATCAACTACAGCAGAAACAGGTCTAGTATTCATAAGAAGTTGGGGAGTGTAACTATCAAGATCATGAATAGTCATTCTTTCTTTTATTACACGTTCCATTCTTGTAAGAGAAATACGGAACTGATTTTGTAACAATTCACCGCAACGTCTAATACGTCTATTAGAGAGATGGTCAATATCATCAATACGACCAATACCATTAGATAAATCAACTAAATATCTAATAACACCGACAATATCTTCAGTGCAAAGAACTCTATCTTTTACGAATTTCAGAGTTTCAAAACCAAGTTCTTTGATATGTTCAATACTTTCAGCGGGAACTTCAGTTCCTTTTTCAACTATGACTTCGCCACTAGATTTGTCAATTATTGATTCGTAAGCAGTCTTTCCAGTAATATCAATGATGCCTTGTTCAACATCAAACATATTGATTTCAGCACAAGAAGCATTGTACATTACTCTATAGCCACGAAGTTCTTCACCAATCTTAATATAAGCTGGAATTTGAAGAGCTTCAATTTTTTCTGCTGCTTCTTTTGATATTTTTTCATCAGCTTTTACGATTACTTCATTGTTAGCTGGATTAACAATATCTTTAAAAGCTATCTGATCAGCCAATCTGTCAACCAATCTTAGCTTTTTATCAACTTTATATCTACCAACATCGCCTAAGTCATATTTTCTTGCATCAAAGAATAAACCTTTGATAAGGTTTCTTGCATTTTCTTCAACGAACAAATCGCCTTGACGTAATTTGCTAAAAATAGTTCTTAATGAATCGGTAACTGCTTTAGCAACTTTATCTTCGCCTTCATCACGACTAACAGACTGTTTATCGTAATTCAAAGAATTGGCAATAGTTTCATTGTTATCGAAAAGTTCTAATATACTTTCGTTGTCTTTATAACCTAAAGTTCTTAAGAAAGTTGTTATAGGAATTTTTCTCTTTCTATCTAATCTTACAAAAATAGCGTCTTTCATAAGATCAAGTTCAAATTCCATCCAAGCACCACGATAAGGAACAATCTTAGCAGAATATAATTTTTTGGCACGATTGAAGCTGTAATAAACGCCAGGACTTCTATGTAACTGGCTAACGATAACACGTTCAGCACCATTTATAATGAAAGTGCCTTTTTCTGTCATACATGGCAAATTAACCAAGAAAATTTCCTGTTCCTTAACTTCACCAGTTTGTTGCATTACAAGCTGTACACGAAGATTTAAAGGAATAGAATAGGTCATATCACGTTTACGACATTGATCTGGAGTATTCTTAACCCTATACGGAGCATCACCTATAAAAGCAATCTGACAATCTTTTTCAGGGAAACTACAGTCATCAAACAAACATTTTTTTCTTAATTTGGCCTGTGGACAATTTTTACACATTGGCAGACCCAAATTATAATCGAGATATTCAAGGCATAGATTTCCAACGTAATCCTGAATTGGGAATACATCTCTAAATACTTCTTCAAGACCTTGTTTTACTCTCTTACCTGGTTCTTTTCCTGCCTGTAAGAACCAATCAAAAGATTTGAGCTGTACATCGATAAGATTAGGTATTTTATCAAATAATCTATCGCGAGCCATCAAAACTTTTTCGGTTACAGGCTGTTGCTTTGTAATCATTTTTGTGCCTTGCTCCTTATATTAACAATAATCGTTACAATGAAACTAACGAAATAAAAAATAAAACAAGTACCCCAATCTATAAGATTAGGGCACTTGCATTTTGTACAATATGAATTTTTAAATTAAGTTTTTTGGAAGATTTAATTTTTTTATTCAAAACTAACAAGTCGGCTTTTCTCCAAAAACCTAAAACTAACTCTAAAATAACCTTCAAATGAATGGTGAACAAATATACATATTTTTTTTTATTGTGTCAAGACTAAATAAAAAAAATAAGCAATTT
>CAJOQX010000178.1 GCA_905236865.1 Candidatus Rifleibacteriota bacterium | reverse complement strand
TAAAATTAAAGATGATAATAAAGATAATAGTAAAGAAAATGATGATAAAGGAAAAATAGATAGCAAGAAAGATAGAGACAAAGGAAAAGATAAACATAAAGACAAAGACAAAGACAAAGGCAAACATAAAGGAAGTGATAAACATAGAGGAAAAGACAATGATAAAGACAAAAACAAAGATAATAGTCAATATGACATAGTAAAAGATAAAGATAAAGACAAAGATAAAGGGAAAGATAATAATAAAGTTAAAGATAATGATAAAGGAAAAGATAATAATAAAGGAAATGTTGGTGGAGTATTAAGTAAAATTAAAGGACAAAATAAAAGTAATGGCGGTGGAAAAAAGAATGATGACAGTGGAAAAAAGAATGATGGGCAGCAAGATGCGATAAAAGCTAACCCTAATACATCACCTAAAAGTGGTCGTAATGATATAAATAAAAATAAGAGTGTAAAAAAATGATTGCCGCTTCTATTTGAGCTTTGCAATGAAGTGTAGCTTTTGGTATATAAATAATAGTAATAAAAAAGGATATGTTAAATTTGATGAATTTTATGAATAATATAAAAAGAAAAGGTAAAGCTGATATTTTAACCCTTATTGTTTTTGTTGTATTTTTTATCGTTTTGTATTTTTACCAAAGTTTTACATCTTCTGTAGATTTCAACTTACAAGATTTTTGGCAAAATACAAGAATAAGGATTAACCGTATCCCAATTTTAAAAAATAGTTTTATGGGAAAATTATTTCCTGTAAAAAAATTTAATGAAAACGTTGTTTTGGTGACAATTGAAGATAGCCCTTCTTTAATTGGTATAAGTGGAATATTGCAAGATGATAGAAGGATTTATGCTCAAGCCTTAGAAAACCTTTATAATTTAAATCCAAAAGTTGTAGGCTTAGAATTTTATTTTCCTTATGGTGATAAAAATGACCCATTAATTCCTATCGCAAAAAAATTCAATGAAAAACTTGTTATAAAAAGTAGTAAACATCAATACAATGATAAAAAAACTGAAAAGAAATCTCCAGCTCCACCTTTTCCTGAATTATTGAAAGCAATAGATCCTAATGAGAAAGACGAGGGGTATGGTTTTACTTATTTTAAAAATTACAGAGATGAAGCTATAAGAAGTGTTTCTCTTTTTATTCATACTTATGGAGAAGATAAATATAGATATTCTTTTCAAACATTACTATGGGCTAAATTCCTAGATTTAAAACTAAAAGAAAATAATTCAGACGTTGAACCAGATTTAAATTTTGAAAATGGTTATATGAGCTTAAAGGGTGAAAAACTTGCAAGAATCTATGATTCAGAATGTATGTTATTGAATTATAATAAAAATGTTAACTTTATTGGTGGTATGAATTACCCAATATCTTTTTATGATTTATATAAAGGAAAAGTTCCAAAACATCGAATTGAAGGAAAGATTGTTATTATAGCGCCTACCCATTCCATGGTAGATGAAAAATATTATTCACCTATTAAACCAATTAAAAAAGATAAAGAGAATAAATTATTTGATGAAAAAATATACCCAGCACAGTTAAATGTAATGGTTCTAAATAATCTATTAGAAAAAAGCTTTTTAAAACCAACTTCAGAATATATTCCTATTATTGCGTCTTTATTGATTTTATTTAGTTTATTTTTGGTATTCTCTTATGTAAGTCCATCTGTTGCTTTAATAGTCACTTCTTTAATAAACATTTTCCTATTAGCTGTTTCTTTAATAGCTCTAATGCAATATGACACACAGATAGAAGTTGTTTCTCCGATATTTGCAACTACTTTTGCTTTTGTCTTTATGGTTGGCAAAAAATATTACATTGAATTTTCTGAAAAAAGGCACATAAAAACTGCATTCCAACATTATGTAACAGCTTCTGTTGTTAATGAAATATTAAAAGACCCATCAAAATTAAATCTTCATGGTGAAGAAAGAATTCTTTCTGTATTTTTCTCTGATATTGAAGGTTTTACTACGTTGGCTGAAGGTCTTTCACCTATTGAAACTGTAAACTTGTTAAATGAATATCTAACAGCAATGACTAATATCATTTTTGAATATGATGGACTTTTAGATAAGTATGAGGGCGATGCTATTATGGCTGTTTTCGGTGCTCCTGTAAATCAGTCAGATCATGCCATTAGAGCTTGCCAATGTGCTTTAAAAAATCAAAAGGTGCTTAATGAATTGAGAGAAAAATGGCGTAAAGAAGGCAAACCAGAAATTAGAATTCGGATAGGTGTTAATACTGGTGTAGTTGTTGTTGGCAATATGGGTTCAACTATGAGATTTGACTACACCGTGATTGGCGATAATGTAAACCTAGCATCTAGATTAGAAATTGCTAACAAAATGTTTAATACCTCTATCCTTGTAAGTGATACTACTGCTAAATTAGCTGAACAAACAATAGTTTCTAGAAAAATAGCTAGATTTAAAGCATTAGGTAAAAGTACTTACACTGATGTTTATGAATTGCTTGCCGATAAAGATTCAGATTCCTCTGCTGTTATAGCAGCTGCATATAAATCAAAAGAAATTTATGAAAATGCAGATAATCTTGTTATGAATCGAGACTTTGAGGGGGCGGAAAAAATTCTAGGAGCCTATTTAAGAGAAAATGAAAAAGATTTAGCTGCAAAAGCTTTATATAATAAAGTAAAAGGTTATTTATTAGTTCCACCACCAGCAGATTGGCAAAATATTGTCAATCAAGACGAAAAATAGTAATATATTTTAGATGGAAAAAACAAATCCTAAATAAAATAGTATAATTAATAATGAATAAAAAAGCAGTAACTTTAACAGAAACATTAATAGCTATATCTATTGCTCTAACAATTATACTCCCTATTTCTATGATGTTTTCTAATTCTTCGAGAACTCTTGAAAAAACGAGTAACCTTTCTTTTGCTGGTGGTTTGGCTCGTTATATCATACAAGGAATGATGACCATGGAAAAAGATGAAATAGTCCAGATTCCACCTCCAGGCATTTCTTGTTGTGATGAATCAGACGATAATACTTATTTTAAAAAGCTTTTCAATTTTTATAATGTTGAGAGCGATTTAGATAGTGGAGTAACTACCGTTGGTATAAAAAATTGCGTTACTAAATTGTATAATAGGTTTGCTAGATATAATTATAGATATTCTATTTCTGTTGCACAGATTAGTGGGATAAAGAGTGTTTCTGTTCTTATAACCTGGAAAGAATTTGGTGTTGACAAGGTCTTTGAAAGCCATGCATATATTGTTGCTAGATAAAAATAGAAAAGCTTTTACTTTTGTAGAAGTTATGATTACCACTATTATTTTAGGGGTAATTATTACTATGGTATCTAGGGCTTTTATACATAACACTAGATATCAGCAAAGAATTACGTTACAAAGTGATGGGGACAATACAATACGAACAATTTTATGGAATTTGCATAAGGAACTGAAAGTTTCTAGAAATATAATTTATCCTAGACTTGAATTTATAAATCTTCAAACTGAAAAAAAACTAGATAATATGATTAGTGACACTAAATTAGTAGTAAGAAATTTTGATGGAGATATAGTAAGTTATGTTTATAGAACAGAAACAAGAGAATTGGTTAAACACGTTTCTCGTTTACCTGTAGATGGTCTTAATAAAAAAAATGAAACAAAAGTAATAGGAAAAAATATTGACGTTGTTGTTTTTACCAACAGAAATGAAATGAATAATCTAGTTGGTATATATATTGAATCTGGTCCTGCAATGATGCTAGATTCTGTTTATTTAATGAATGAATAATGTTATAAAGTAGAGTGAAATAAAATGATAAGGTTGACAGATAATAAAAAGGGGATTGCTATTTTAATGGTAGCAATTCTAGTTATGCTAGCTATTCCTGTTACTATTGCTTTATTTAATTTAAGTACAACACATAAAGATAGGGCTGATTCTTTAAATTCCGTTCTTAATCTTGAACAAATAGCAATGTCTGGTATGAATTATGGATATGCAAGATTAAAGGGAAATGATGTAATTGAAGCTACCGAAGAACAGCCTTTAAAGCATTATGGTCATCAATTCTCTGGAGACGAAAAGTTTGATTTGACTATAAAACCCACTGGTGATGGTTTTTTTCTACAAGATATATGTTTAATGATGAGTAAAGCTAGTGTGGGAAATAAACAATCTATTTTGGTAGCTGATGTAGATAGATTTGCTAGAAGAAAGAAAGGAAGATTGGTTATAACTAACGATTATTGGGAAACAACTGAACCCAAAAAAATTGGTGTAGCAGAAGATATTCTTGGGATAAGGAACACTAGAGGGAGAGATTTACTTACAAATATTAGTTTAAAAAACTATGAAATGAAATCTTCTCCAGAAGAATTTCGTTCAGCCCTTGAATCATTAAGATCATCACAATTACCAGAAATTAAAGCTATTTGGAATAATGTTGTAAATACACTTATTGATGATAAAATAAATGAAGGTAATATTAAAATTGAAATAGAATATGATAAATCTTTTGTTCCTACTTCATCTTCAACCACAAAATCAAAAAAATTACAGAAATTATTAGAAGAGCTTACTGCAAAAACAATTGGTTTTAATGGTAATGTAGCCCAACAACCCCAAGCAGTTCTAGAGGGTGTTGTTGGACAAGCTGGAATTTCGCCTTTCACTTTTGGTTCAGATTTTGTACCAGATACTGATGTTGTTGTAAATGAAGATGAGGATGACGAATTTGACGATGATGATTTAGATGATTTTTTTGATGATTTCTAATTATATTTTTATGTAATAAAGGAATAATATGAAAAAGATAATATTACTAACTAGCTTACTAGTTTTTATTACAATGTTTTCAACTAATCAAGTTACCCCATTAATAGCAGAAGAAGATATTCCTGTATATTCATTAGAAAAAGCATTAACAAAATATATGCTTTCTTATGAAGCTTACAGAAAAGCAAGAACCGCCAAAAAAGAAATACGTGCTAATGTTCCTAAATTTATGAAGATGTATCGCGAAGCTTATGCACAATATCAAGAACTGATGCAGGATGCTGATGTTTATGATCCTCAACATAAATATAACAATCCCGCTGGTCTATATAACGATAAAGAAAAAGCCAAAGGTGAATATCCTATTCTTTGGAAAGAATATGTAGCTGAAAAAGAAAGAAAAGAAGTTAGAGAAAGTGTTAAAAAGGGAATGAGTCCTAGTGAGGTTAATAATATAGTAAATAACAATCTCCCAAAACAACCAAGAGCTTCTAGGTATTCTCCACCTGAACCAGAGCATGATGAGCCATCGGATAATGACACATCACATGATGAGCCATCGACGGAAGATCATCAGCCGTCAGAAACACAGCCTTCAGAACAACAACCACAAGAAGGGCAACAATAACAAACTACAATAAATAACGAATATTCTAAAACATATTTTATTGACAAACTAATTACAAAAAAGCTATAAATAATTATCTTAATAAATAAGGTAATTATAAAAATGGAATTACAACAAAAAGATTTTTTAATACAAAATCTAGGTGAATGTACTTTTGAATCACCATTAAATCTTTCAACAGTTGATGGTGACAATTTAACTAATTACACTACTGAAGATGAAAGAATTCTTTATTCTTGTTATCTTAAAGATATAAAAGAAGATATTGCAGCAGGTCGTGAGCCTCTTTCTTTTGAAAAGGCTGGTCCTCGCAAAAAGATTTTCTTTAATCCTGAAGATACAAGGGCAGGTATAGTAACTTGTGGCGGTTTGTGCCCTGGAATTAATGATGTTGTTCGTGGTTTGGTAATGAATCTTCATTATCAATACGGAATTAAGAGCATTTATGGCTTCAGATATGGTTATTTAGGCCTTATTCGTGAATCTGGTTTTACACCAATGGTATTGAGACCAGATTATATTTCTGAAATACATGAACAGGGCGGAAGCATACTTGGTTCATCTCGTGGTAATCAAGATGTAGCTAAGATGGTTGACCGACTTATGGATTTCAATATTAACATATTATTTACTATTGGCGGTGACGGGACTTTAAGAGGCGCGAAAGAAATTACGGAAGAAATTAACCGCCGTGGTTTGCCAATAGCTGTTGTTGGTATACCTAAAACTATCGATAATGATATAGGTTTCTTAGAAAGAACTTTTGGTTTTGAAACAGCTTGTTCTAATGCCGTTGAAGCAATAAGAAGTGCACACGCAGAAGCTAAAGGCTATAGCAATGGGGTGGGACTTGTAAGATTGATGGGTAGACAATCTGGCTCTATTGCTGCTCATGCATCAATAGCTTCACAAGATGTTAATTTCTGCTTAATTCCTGAAATGGATTTTGACCTAGAAGGTGAACAAGGCTTTTATCACCACCTTTATGAAAGAGTTAAACGAAAAGGTCATGCAGTTGTTGTTGTTGCAGAAGGTCTTGGAGAAAAATTCTGTGCTACGGGAATGAAAGACGCTTCTGGCAATATTAAGAGTGGTGATATTGGTCCTTTCTTAAAAGATGGAATAGTTAAATATTTCAAAGAAAGAAAAACCCCAATTAGTATGAAATATATAGACCCAAGCTATATGATTAGAAGCTCACCAGCAATTCCATCAGATAGCGTATTTTGTAATCAATTAGCTCAACACGCAGTTCATGCTGCTATGGCAGGTAAAACTGGCTGTGTTGCAGGTATTTGGAGCAATAGTTTTACTTACGTACCTATAGAAATGGCTGTTAGAAATAGAAAATTTGTTGATATGGAAAGTCAGTTATGGCTTAATGTTCTTGAAGCAACAGGACAGCCAAAATTTATGTTGAATAATATTAAGTAAAAAAAAAACACCTGTTATTAAAAATAACAGGTGTTTTTTTATTACTTAATATAGGCTTTAGCCTTATACTGTTTCATTACATTATTGATTATCTAAACATTAGGATTGGTTGATTTCCAATCATTAATTTTTTTACAAATGAATCTAAAATTGGTCTTATATCTGATGATTTTTCAGATAATGCTCCAAATAATTCTGTAAGAGGATTTTTTTCATCAACTCTTTTCACTATAGCAACAGATTTTAGATTGAGCATTTTGCACATTTCTGCAGCAACTTCATCTCTGTATGCTATTCCATCAATTAGACCTAATTTTAAAGCTTTATTTGCAGTATAAACTGAACCATTCGCTAGCTTAATTACATCTTCTCTTTTGAGATTTCGGCCTTCTGCAACTATGTCTACAAAACGCTGATAAGTATCTTCAACTAATTCTAGTAACATTGCTTTTTCTTCATCTGTAGCTGGTCTAAATGGAGACAAAACGTCTTTCATCGGAGTTTTATCTGACTTTATAGTGACAGGAGTAATACCAAGATTGTTTGCTAATCTTTCAATATTTAAACTTTGCAAAAGAACACCAATGCTTCCAATCATTGAAGTTGGCAAGGCATATATTTTATTGCAAGCACAAGCAATATAATATGCACCAGATGCTCCCATAGCACCAATATGTGCTACGATAGGTTTTTTTGTTTCTTGATAAAATTTTTTAAACATGTGATGAATTAAATCGCTTGGAGTAACTTCTCCGCCAGGAGAATTTATTTCTATGTAAACAGCTTTAATTGCATTACGATTAGCTGCTAAAGATAATTCTTCTTTTAATAAATCTAGAATATTTTTTTTGTTCTTTAAAGCTATCAATGCGTTATCATCTTCATCTTTTTCTTGAATTACGCCATTTAATTTTATCAATAGTATTTCTTCTGGTGCTTCTGTATCGCCTTCTATAAATTTTACTCTAGGAGCTTTTTTTTCAGAACCACCACCTAGTAATCCAGACAATAAACCCTGTGCAGAAAGTGACACGCTAATCATGCATAAAGCTAAAACTAAGAATACTTTTTTCATTTTTTTCTCCTTAAATCAATAAACTTAATAAATTCTAAAATCTATTTGATTCTTTTTTTTGTAAAATACAGCCTTCATAGCCTGCACGGCAAATCATACAATTTTTACATTTTCTATAAAATTCAACTGGCTGATTAGTCATTGCCATTGTTACCCATTTTGGTTCTCTATTAATAATGCGTCCTAGAGAGATATAATCACAATAGTCTTTATTTAATAGTTTTTCTGCAATGTCAGGAAATGCTATACCAGTAGAAAGTATTACGGTAGTTTTTGTTTCATTTTTAAAAATATTTGAATCATCACCAAAAGGAGCAATATAATTCTTTCCACATAAATAGGGGTGTATACATCCTGGATTACCAATTTTTAACCCTTCTGTTACATGAAATATATCAACGCCAATGTTTTTTACTTCGTTTGCAATTTCTATTGCAGTTTTTAGACAAGCACCACTAGGTATTAAGTCTCTCATTGATAGTTTAAGACAAAATAACATATCTGGAGCAATAGTTTTTATTTCATGGATAATTTTTCTTAAAAGATAAACCCCATTATTGTAAATAAAAGAGTATTTATCGTTTCTTTTGTTTATTATTGGTGTGAGAAACTGATGCAAAAGAGAACCTTCTGCTGCATTTAGCTCAATTCCTGAAAAGCCAACATTCCAGGCAAGTGTAGCTGCTTTTTTGTAATCTTCGATAATGGCTTCAATTTCACCGTTTGTGAGAGGATGAACTTTGCAAGTTATTTTTTTATTATAAAACTCAGATGGGGAATAAACGGTATGATTAACATTAGGAATAGCGTTTAATCCGCCATGGTATAATTGTATTAATGGAAGTATGTTATGGTTTCTTATTTTTATAACTAGTTCAGATATAGCTAAAAAATTTAGGTTGTCAGAAATTACAGGCTGTTTTGGCCAACTTTTACCAGTTTCTGATATGGCTGAACTTTCAATTATTATTGCTCCAGGTTCACTTTTTGCTAAATTATTATAGTAATTAAAAAATTGGGGTGTAAGGCTTCCATCTTTTTCACAAAGATAGGTTGGGGGAGGAGAAGCAATAATTTTATTATTTATTGTTCTATTATTAATTTTTGCAGGGAAAAGTAATTTTTCATACATAATTGAAATATATTACATTTTTAAGACTATTTGGTCAATCTTTTTTAAACAATTACTCTGCTGATTGGATAACAATCTGATATTTGTTTTATCCAATTTGGTAATGTGGGAGTTAATTGAATAAAGTCACCATTTTCGTAATATGCAACATAATTGAAGCGAATAGTATTGTCGAAAAAAACTACTTTATCGCACATTGGCCAAATAGCTTTCATTTTTTGAATTGTTTCAAAATATCGTCTTTCAACGTCTTTGTCGGGAATTCCATGCCCACCATTGGCGACTCTATATGCTATTCTTTTTTTTGCTATTTCAGGAGATTCGACACCTACGTAATATAAATGGATATCATATCCCTCACTTCTTGCTTTGCTTATATTTCTAATTATTGATTTGCCACAAAGTGTTGTTTCTTGGCAAAAACTAATTTTTTTAGAAAAATATTCTCTAACTTGAAGTATTGTTATTCTATCAGCTTTAACGCGATCGATAGTTTTACGCCAATCACCGTTAAACGTTTTTATAGCTTCATCTGAGTTTACTCTAGGTTTATTATAAAAATCGCCAAAATAACAATTGTATAGAGTTGATTTGCCACAACCATTACAGCCAGCAAAGATAATATATTGAGGTCTTTCTTTAGAATCTATGTTCTTCAATTGCTTTTTTTTGTTTTTGTTGTAATACGTAGTCACAAACTACTTTGAAAAAACCGACTTCTTCTTTATTCCTACCTGAAATCAAAAGATTTGATGTTTCATTTATTCCGAGTTTGGAACAATCATCGTATAGCTTTTGAAAAGCCTGTATTTTATCCATCTTGAAATAAATACTCCTTATTTGTATATAGATAACATCGGCAAATATTTTTATATAACATCTAATAATTTTTTTCAATAGGGAGGGGAAAATAATTAGAAATTAGTAATTAGAAATTAGTAATTAGTAATTAGAAATTAGAAATTAGGAAATAGAAAATTGAAATGATGAGTTATACAGTAATAAAGTATAAAAAGACTCGTTTAAGCGAGCCTTTTTATACTTAGAATAATTATTATTTCTTGGTTATATCAACTTCTGCGTTCCTTAAACGCATCATAAATTTTTTGATTGCAGTATCTAATTCTGTTGATATGGCTATTATTTCTTCTTCATTCTTCATATAAAGATTAACGCCTTTTGTAAGACCATACCAATATTTTATTATTTTATCATTGCTTTTTAAAGTAATCAGACCGCATTTTTCATCATCATCTAGTCCATAATCTGCAAGTTTCTGTTTGTCAATGTATTCTGCAACTTTTGATCTAGCTAATGCATTGGTAAGATCTTTTACATCTGCATCTTTTATATTGATTTCGCCAAGAAGCCATTTGTTGTCTTTTTTGACTATTTTTAAAGTTCCAGTAGCGTCAGAAACTTCAATTTCTGTATACTCAGTGTATGGAAATACTTCTAAATACTTTTCTCTGACATCATTAAGTGATAGCATAAGTTCATTTATTTTATCGCTTTTTACCAATTGAACTTTATTGCCATCTGCACTTACATAAGTATCATTTTGGTAAGTATTACCAGCTTTTATTTCGTAAATCTTCCCTGCATCGTTTGTTACCTTTATATACAAACTTGGACTTGCGAGATTATATTTTTCATTAGCAACATCGCCATCTTCAAAATTTGAAATTCTTAGATTTCTCATGTTGTTTGTTAAATTGGCAACTTCAACACCATCGGCAGTATATTTTGTGTTAGCAATCAGCCACTCTGGATTTTTCCCATCCATATTTAAAGTAAAAGTTTCTGAACCATTTTCATATTCTATTTTGGTACATTTACCGAAATCTTCTGAATAAAGAGCTTTGTCTCTTAAATCAGCTAACGTTTTTTCAAAAGAACCTTTTATATAAGCTGGAACAATATAGATATTTGGGTCATTCTTTTTAAATAGGTAAAGGGAATTACCTGTTGGAATTTGATTTCCTAGTGTGAGTTCTACAGTTTGAGTTGCAGTTTCAAACTTTATTGAAGGGGAATCAGTGCCAATTCCATATTGAGTTGAATCTGTAGCAATGTTTTCAAACATATATTCAGATTTAAGTTCTACAAAGTGTCTAGCAACACCATAGGATTCGGCATCATCACAAGGATATTGTGAAGGTTCTACTATTCGTGAAGTAGGTGAACTTAATTCAACTTTAATATCAAACTTACCGTTTTTACCAAAAGAGATAGATTTAATTGAATCTTCATTGAAACCCAATATAGATACAGATTTAACTTCGCCTGGTTTTAAAATTTCATCTACTTCATTGTAATTTGAGTAAATGGCTAGAATTACAAAAATAACAAATGCTATGATTGTTGGTATGAATTTCTTTTTCATTATACTCTCCTTCTTGTGAAGTAAACTAAACCGCCAATGAAAATTATCATTAATGGAAAACCAATTACGCAAAGGATAAATATTTGAACAGAATCTGATGCTTTGAATTGTATTCTTGGTAATTCAAGTGTTCTAGGTCTAATAGATAACATTTTTTGATTGCCCGCAAAATAATGTATCATATTTAAAACCAAATCCCTATTTCCACCAATGCCTAACAATCTATTTCCCATAAAATCTGAATCGCTTAAAATAAGAGCTTGGGAACCGCTAGCTGTATTTGTTTTTTGAGCTATTATTCCTAAATCAAATGGACCCATTAAATCATGATTTTTATCAAATCTTAAATCTATTTCTTTGCCACTTGTAATATCTCTTTTTGAATAAGCTCTATCAATTGTTTTTAATAAAACAGTATGCTTTACATCACTTCTTGATTCTCTTGTTAAACTACAACATTGGAACATCAAACAGTATAAATTTTTGCTAATCATTGGCTTTGTTATTTCATGATTAGCCAATAATGGAGCAACAGACCAATAATTATTCAAAATTCCTTGTGGATCAATTAAATAGTCATAATTAGTTGATACTGCGTATTCTTTAAAAATAAAATCTGTCAGTTTTTTTAGATTTGGATTAGGGTCGAGAGCAAAAATTATATTCCCTTTTTTGGATTCAATATATTTCTTTAATTTTGCAAGTTCTTCTTCTAAGAAATCTTTCTTAGGAGCGACTACCAAAACGACCTTAGCTCTATCGTCAATTTCTCCAAGGACAAGTGAATTTTCTACTATATCAAAGTTTTCACTTATTAAAAGCTGGTTAAGTCCTGCAATGTCATTGGCTTGAAAACCTTTTATTGATGATTCTTCGTGTCCTGTAATAAAACTAATTACGGTTTTTTCATTATGTAAAACATTAGATATTGCAGAAGTTATAGCCTGTTCTCCAAGAAATTTTGGCATATCTTTGTCGTCGTGCCTTGTATAAGGATTCGGAGAATAAAATAAATCATTAGGAGGTATTATCTGTTTATTGGCTTCACATTCTACAACAACAGAAAACATAGAAGTTACTTTTAGCTTTTGTGCTGTGATTGGATCTCTTTGAGGATCAATCATAACATAAGAAAGTTTATCGCTATGTCGTTTATACTGTTTGAATAAATCTAACATTAGGTTTTCTTCCGATGAGTCTTTGGGGAAGAAACCATATATTTTTACTTCTTTATCTAGTTCTCTGACTATCTTTATAGTCAATTCAGAAAGAGAGAACATTTTATTTTTTGTAACATCGTATCTGAAATTTCTTCTGAAACCTATATGAGCTAATAAAACTCCTATCCCAATAATCATTAGTATGAAAATAATATCATTTATCCAAAGAGCTGTTTTTTTGCTAACGAATATTTCTTTAAACATCTTTGGTCGGCAAACAAAAGCGATTATTGCTAATACGATACCTGTAACTAAAATACTAAGGGTTATTTTTGTTTCGCTAGGAAAACTGACATAATATCCACCAGCTATAACAATTATAGCTATTGCAAAAAGTAAAATTACAAAAGGATAGAATGGAATTTTTTCTCTTCGACTGTCTGACATTCTATTACCTCCATCTATCTGATTCTAAAACTCTAGTAGCCAAAAATAGCCAGACTATTGTAAAAATTACGAAAAATACAATATTACCAGAATCGATTATTCCTTGTAAAAAGTCAGCATACCTTTCAAATATAGAAAGATTTCCTAAAATTTCTCCGAATGAGTTTTCTAATACACTTTTAGCAAACCCAAACATCCAAAAAAGTATTAAGATACCTATGCTTAACATAGCTGAAACTATTTGGTTTTCACTAACAGTACTTGCAAAAAGACCAACTGAAATAAATGCACTTCCGAGAAATAGTATACCCAAATAGCCACTTCCAACAGGACCCCAATCAAATTCAGGCGAATAATGAGATATTATCACTGGATAAAGAAAGGTTAGGGCAAAAAGAATTATATAAAGAATTAAAGAAGCAAGATATTTGCCTAGAATTATTTCTGTAGGAGAAATAGGTGATGTTAGAAGCAATTCTATTGTTTTGTTTTTCTTTTCTTCGCTGATAAGTCTCATTGTTAAAACAGGAGAAGCAATCAAAAGAACAAAAGCTGCATTGTAAAGCATTGGACCTAATGTTGCAACTTTGCTAGAAACTAGAATTACCCAAAAAAGATAACCAACTATAAGCAAAAAGGCTGCAAAAACAATATAAGCTACAGGAGAATAGAAATATGATTGTAGCTCTTTTTTCATTATTGCTAGAACTTTCATTTTTCTTCCTTTCTTTCTTCTTTAATAGAAGTGAGTTTCATAAATACGTCTTCTAATGAGGTTTTAACAGGTTCTATTGCTCTGAAAATAGCACCTTTTAAAGCTAAAGTAGTAAAGAAAATATCAAAATCATCTTTGCTACTCAGTTTTAAAGTAAAGTCATATAAGTTTTCGTTAGTGACTAAATCAACAATTTCTGAACCATCAATATTTAAATTGTCTTTCCAGTCTTTATTGTCTTCTAGTTTAAAGCTGATTTTCCAGCTCGGTTTGCCTATGGTTCTGTTTTCGAGATTAGCCACAGAATCTTCAGCCACAATTTTCCCTTCGTTTATGATTACGACTCTATTGCAACT
>CAJOQX010000177.1 GCA_905236865.1 Candidatus Rifleibacteriota bacterium | reverse complement strand
TCAAAATGGCGTTCTGGATATGCTTTCTGGAAAATATTAGTTTTAGTAGCTCCTGCTAGGTCAGCATCTAATACGACTAAATCTTTTGCTTTTGCTCCTAATTCTTTTAGAGCATTCCCGTAGCTTTCTCTTGTAGCTATTTTTTTGATGTCTGCCATAATTAAGCCTCCTGTAGTTTCTTTCTGGCTTCAGCTAATTCAGCCATACCTTGTGCATATTCTTCATCATTTGGAGCTTTCCCATGCCAACCAGCTTTATCTTCCATATACGAAACACCTTTTCCTTTAGTTGTTTTCATAATAATAGCCGTTGGTTTTCCTGTTCCATGATTCACGTGAAACTTTTTAAAAGCTTTTTCAATTTCTTCAAAATCATGACCATCAATTTTTATAACATCACAGCCAAAAGCTTCAAACTTTGCATCTACAGGTTCTGTATTCATTACATCTTTGGTTCTACCATCAATTTGTAAACCATTTATATCAACGATAATACAAAGATTATCAAGTTTATAGTGGGCTGCAAACATAGTAGCTTCCCAAATTTGACCTTCGTCAAGTTCACCATCACCTAATACAGAATATACATTAATATCTTTATTTAGAAATTTAGCACCTTTTGCCATACCAGCAGCAGTTGATAAACCTTGTCCAAGAGAGCCAGTAGACATATCAATACCTGGTACAGTATTCATATTTGGATGACCTTGTAAATAAGAATCGCTATGGCGAAGTGTCGGCAAATCCTCTACAGGGAAATAACCACGATAAGCCAAAGCAGAATAAACACCAGGAGCTGTATGACCTTTTGAAAGAACGAATCTGTCTCTGTTTGGATCCTTTGGATTTTTTGGATCTATTCTCATTTCTTTGAAATATAAATAGGTAAACATATCAGCAGCCGATAAACTTCCACCAGGATGCCCTGCTTTTGCACCATGAACGCTTGTTAAAATTCCTTCACGGATTTTAATTGCTGTCAACTGAAGTTCTTTTTTTTCAGCAGAATTCATTAAAATCATTCCCTCCAATTTAATTTAACTAGAAAAAAAATACTACTTACTAGCATTAAACTAATTAGAAAGGATAGTCAATATTTTTTTTAGATAAGAGATGAGAGATTAGGGAGAAGGGAGAAGGGAGAGTTCAAGAAAAATTATTGGCAAAAGATTTTATTATATCTATTTTTATAGTTTTTTAATCATTTTCCTCAGAATCTGTATCTAAAATAGGTTTACCCATTGATGGAGCTTCTATTTCTATTATAACATTTTTAACATCCTTAGGACCTATCCTTAATTCTGGAACTTTTGTTATTATAGTATAAGTGATTAATACTATAGTCCAAATAAAAAGTTTTGAATGTTCTAAGGCAGGATTAGGTTCTAATATAGTAAATTGAGCTAAAATAAACTTAATAAATAGTATAGGAATACAAATTCTAATCATAATTCCAGAAGCTGCAGGGATAAGCGAAGAACAAAAAGTCTTTTGGTTATCATGAATAAGTGGAGTTAAAGAGTCTATAGTTCTTAAAGGAATATTATAAAACAACCTAGACCAAAAAGCGAACTTTTGATATTTTTCTTTATTAACCTCAACTCTTTCTTTTAAATTATCTGGCAAATCAGTGAATGAAGTTTTATAAGAAAGCCACATTGCAATCAAAGTTGCGATAAATTGACAAAGAGCTGTAACAACAAATACAAATGTAGTATTTTTCACTATCATTAAAGGTAATGCTATAAATAAAGAGGGTATACCTATCAACATCAAAAGAATATTAAAAATAATAATAACAATATAATACCAAAAAGGAAGATTTTCAAAACCGATTTGCAAGCGAGTAGTCAAAACCTTTAACCCTGTCAAGGTTGAAGGGATATCTTTATGATATACTATTAATAATAGGATTAAACAGATTAATCCTATTATTAATGAAATCCATCTAATTCTTATTTGATTACCGTATTTCCACATTTTTTATTAAAAATATATAATGTATTTTATAAAATGCAATGAAAATCTTGTTTATATCTTTTTTTTGTGTTATTTTC
>CAJOQX010000176.1 GCA_905236865.1 Candidatus Rifleibacteriota bacterium | reverse complement strand
ATAAAAAGGTTAGTCGTAGAATGATAATTTGACAGTATAGATTTTATAATAGTAAAAACATACAAAAGCTAAAACAATTCCCTAATCCCTAACCTCTCCTCTCTTATCTCTTTTAAGCAGAGGTCGCAAGAGGAGAAATATGTCGAACAAGCGAACTGTCATTGTATGTTTTATATTTTTCTGGATGGACTAGGTTTTGCTTTCAGCAACGCCACGCTACTTATTATTCTGCACCATAAGCTCCAAGTTCACCTTTGTTTGAGGCTACATTAAGAAGTCCTGAATTGCTTTTTAAATGATAATCGTACTTAGAATCAACCGTTCCAACAAACATTGGGTCAATATTATATATTGAAGCTCCTGCTTGGGTACAGTTCACGGTAGCATTTTTAAAACCATAAATATTGTTATATGGAAAAGCGTTATCGTTACTAACCATATCTTCGATGCCATTACCCGTTGCGTTAGTTGTCATATTTGCAATTATATTATTTTGAATAACTGTTTGTGTAGCACCTTCTAATAATATACCATTAATTGCGTCTATCGTAATGAATTGAACATCACAAAGCTCTCCATTAATGGTCATACCGTTTTGTAAGGAATTTATAACACCATTTCTGATTATGGTATTTTTTTTGTCGCCAGATCTGACACCTGCTGTTAAACAGTTTCTAACATCAAAATTGCTAAGTCTGAAATCGCTATTCCTAATTAATTCAACAGCAACGTTACAACTATTAGTAATTAGTTCCGAAATAGAACAGTAAAAACTACTTTCTGCTTTTATTGCTGTTTCACAATCTTCTATTTCTAATCCTGTAATTGCTGAACCGCTTGCTGTAATTAAAGCTAAACCTGTTTTGCAATATCTTGCTTTATAATGGTTAATTTCAATATTGTTACCATATATTTCCAAGCCAGTTTCTGCACCAGAAATAATAACGTTGTCTATTTGACTCTTGATTTGATCATCTGACGCTAAAAATCTAATTCCATCCCAATCATCTTTTTGTGGAATGGACGATTGAGATAGAAATTTGATTGGCTCATTTTCTGTACCGCAAGCTATTAATGTTCCTTCAACTATAAATTCGCAAATATTGTTTTTAAAACCAGAAGCCGAGTTTGAATCGGCAACAAATCTTATTGAAGTTCCTGGTTCGATTGTTAAAGAGTATCTTGAAGAGATAGTCAAATCTCCTTCTATATCTATAGGACTCCATTCTTTTTTCCACGTAATATTTTCATTTATCCTACCAGTGGGAACAAAACTTTTCTTAGCAGGAATATAAGAAAGATTTCCTTCATAATCAACAGCATAAACTTCATAAGTATAATATCTTCCTGCAAATATGCAATCGTCAACTATGACCATCTGACTAGCTAATACATCGTTTTCGTCACGTAAAACAGTCAAAGAACCGCCATTTTCGCTTCTATATATTCTAAAACCTTTGATGGGGTCTGTACCATGATATTCCCAGGAAAGTTCGGGTCCGTTAAAAGTTTGGGTAATTCTGAAATTTTCAGGGTTTTCTGGAGCTCCATCTATATCATATAAGTAAACAGTCTTGAAACTTGTTGAATCAGTCGTGAATTTACGTCCATCAGTAGTTGTGCCTGTTACTGTGTAATAATATTCAGCTCCTGGAAAAAGGTTGCTTAAAGTTATTCTGTGTTGTGTCGTTTTTTCGCTAGTTGGTTCTGTGATTATTGGCAAATTAGACATTTCTCTATAATTTACAGAAACGCTCATTTCTTCATAGCATTTAATATCTAGAACAACACTAGTTTTTTCTCTTACGGCAACAGAAGCTGAAATCATTTTTTCCAAAGAACCAATGGTTATGTTTATTCCTTCTAAAGTCTGACCATAACCTAATTCAACTGTTTGAGAACCAAGAAAGTAACCGTCACGTTCAGCAGTTAAATAATGATGACCAGTATCTAAAGATGTAAAAGTGAAACGTCCCATTTCATCTGTTTCGGCTTTATAGAGAGAACGGTTAGATGTAACTATTGCACCTTGAACAGCTTTTTTGTTAGAATCAAGGACTAATCCAGAAATACTACCTCTTTGTGTTTGTAAAACAGGATTGTCGTCAGTTGAACAGCCTACTGTAAAAATAACAAACAATGATACAAATAGAACAAGAGTATATCTCAATACAGCTAGGAAAACCTTTTTTCTCATAATCTGGAATCTCCATATCTACCAAGTTCTAAGCCAAATTCGTCATTAATAAGCAATAGTGAAGTATTACTTAGTTTATAGCTATAGGGACTGCCACCAACAAAGATTGGGTCTAATGCTATAGAATCCGTTCCAATCAGACAACCGAAGTTAGGTGTGGAGAACCCATAAATATCATTTTTAATGTAAGTTGGTATATTAAGACTATCATTGTAGGTTATACCAACATTGCCTAAATTCTTCGTATTTACAAATATATTGTTTTTAATGTTTAAAACACCAGTATCAATTACTACTGCATTTGTAGCATCTATTGTATTGTGGTCAAGGACGTTTCCGCCGTCAATCTTTAATATTTTGTCATAATTGATACCGTTAGGACTAACTATTAGGGTATTTACTATTGTGCTATATCCGAAAGTTCCCTTTATGCCAGTGTTTTGAGCATATATGTCTGTATTGCGAACTGTAGTTTGGTTGAGATAGGTATCTGTAAAGTTTTCCACGCCAATGTATGCGTTTGTTATATTTGAATCTACTAGAACAATCTGAGAACAGTTGTTTATAGAAACAGCTACAGAAGCTATGTCATCAAAAGTGCACTTTGATATATCTACTCTTTCTTTAACATTTTCTAATCTAATTCCGCCTACAGAATGTTTGATTGTTAAACCACTTATAGCAACGTTTCTAGAGTTTATATTTACTGAGTAACCACTACAACCAAATATATGAGCATTTCTAATTGCAGAAATACCAGTTTGTGAAGAAAGAACATTTATTCCAGCCCAATGCTCACGTCTGCCTGAACCGTCTAATGGACTGAATATTACTGGCTCTTCTTCTGTTCCATTTACGGTCAAAGCACCATGAACAAGAATTTCAACTCTATCAATGTCTGAACCAGCTTTAAAAGAGTCATTTTCACTTACTTGAAACTCACTACCAGCTTCAACTATCATATTCACACCCATTGGAATAATCAAATCGGCTGTTATTTTTACAGGAGAATCTGATTTTTTTATAGTAATATTATTCTTTACAACACCAGGTATAAAGGTTAGGTCAGTTATTGTTTTTTCAGATTCAGCTCCAAGATTATTTACTGCAACAACAGCATATCGGCAGAAAACACCTGTTACGGCTTCTATATCAGTAAATGTTTTAGAACCTACAATAACGTTTCCGTTAACTCTAATCCAATTTTCATCTTTAACTTGGCGGTAAATATTATAGCCAGCGACAGAAAGAGCTGCTTCTGGAGCAGTCCATTTAAGAGAAACAACGCCAAGTTTGGATAAATCTTCAATGGTTACAGATGAAGGCTTTCCAGGAGCTTCACCGCTTGTTGTTCTAAATGTATAATCATAAGAAGAATAGCTGTTGGCAACTTCGTCAAGATATTGCACCTTGAAATGATAAACAGTTTCTGGGGAAAGATTTTTTAAAAGGTAGTAATGGGTTTGAGTTGGACGTTCTTCTGAAACAAAAGTGCCATAACCTGTGGTAGTGCCATAATGTATGTTACAGCACAAATCTTTATATGTTTTCCAATTAATTTCTGCTGTAGTTGAAGAAACATTTCCAATTTTCACATTAGAAATACGGCTACTTGCATTAAGTTTGTCTAATTTTATGTGGTCAATTACAGTTTCTTCGTCTGATTTGATTTCAACTTGATACTGTTCTGTAGCATATTCTGAATGTTGAATAATGATATTGTTTAAACCAGCAGGAAGTTCATATAATCTAAATGTTCCATCTAGACCAGAATAAACGGTTATATCTTCAGCAAAAAGAGAAAAACATTTTGCGTTTATGATAGGATTACTTTTCTCATCTATTAATCTAGCTCTTAGACTACCTGTGTTAGAGTCACGAGAACCACATCCTGTTATAAGTGCTGTTAGAAGTAAAACTAGAAATAGCATTCCAGGCAAATAGAGTTTTCTATCAGTTCGGAACATCTTCTGCACCTATATCTTCATTAGAATCGTAGCCAGCATTTTTCAAAACACTTCCAGAAGAAGGAACATAACTAAATGTGGTATCTGTTAAAGCGTCTGTAAATGGGTCTCCACCTTGTAAACCAGGACCTGCTGTTGAAACAAAACTTAAATCGCCAGTGACGTTAATTGAATTTCCATTGGAGTTCCCATATTTCATCGAAGCAGTAGTCTGATTCCAAACAGCATTGCTTTGTGCTTTCATATTTGTTGGAGTAGTGGTTGAGCCAATATAAAGCAAACCCATTGAACTTCTATCTTTATCGGCAAGCATTAGGTTGCTTCTAATAAATGTGTTGCTTGCTTCTTCTTTAACTTGAATACAAACATTAGCTTGAATAGTATTTCGGCGGATTTCGTCAGAGCCGTTGCAAACAATTCCAATCCCACCTGTTCCCCAGCCTATAGTATTGCGAGAAACGCTAGAAGCTGTATTAGCACTATTGACTTCAATAGCTGTAACTACATTGCTTTTTATTTTGTTCCCAGTAATTGAATTTAATTTGTTATTTAAAGCTTTTATAGCATAAGAACAGCCTATAAAAGTGTTATCTTTTATGTTTACTGTACCACTGCTGTTTTCAACATAAACACCTTCGAAACATGAAACTATATTACAATTTGAAATATTTATAGCTGTTGAAGAATCAGAACAATAAATACCTGCAACAGAGCAGTTGTTTATATTACTTTCCGTGATTGTTGGAAGACCTTTTTCTCCTATAACGCCAGTTTTAGCGAACTGTATTTTTAGACCTTTTAAGGTAGAAACAGTCAAATCGGCAGAATCTTTAAATGTAATGCCATCCCAATCACCGCTAGTAGGAATATTTTCGGCTGATGTCATCGCAACAGGTTCGTCATTGTTGCCTTGAACAACCAATGAACCGTAAACTGTTATGCCTACAGAATCTATGTCTTCTCCTTCGTCAACATCCCATTTATCATTTTTTGATATGCGAACTTCTGTTCCTTTAGAAATAATGAGGCTTGCCCCTTGGGCAATAATCAAGTCGCCACTTAATTCATAAGGAGAGCCTTGAGAGTTCCAAACTACATTTGAATTAATAACACCTGGCATAACCATAGAAACGGCTTCTGATTGAGAACTTTCATCTCCGCTTCCTGCAACCCTCGTTACTTTGTAGCAATACTTTTCGCCAACACTTACACCGTTATCTACATAAGAAGCTTGTTGAACAATTCCTGAATTAATTTTTTCAAAAACGCCAGTAAGACTTGTAGCACGATAAATGTTATAACCTGCCAAATCTGCTGTTGCATCGGCATTCCATTTGAGAGAAAAGGCACTACTGCTATTTACTTTTGAAATTGTTAATCCTGTCGGAGGTTCACCTCTTGAAGCAACTCCTGTAGTAAAGCTCATAATTTCAGAAGATATTTTTCTGTTATACTGGTCTGTTCCTAAACATTGAAATACATAAGTAGTTGCTGGAATTAAGCTAGTAAGTTCAAAAGTGTGAGTATATTTATGCGGTGAGTTGCTATTTATAGTTTTTTCCATTTGAGCATTACTGCCATAGGATATTCTAGTAGTAGCTTCAAATTTTGTATGAAAACTTATTTTGGCTTTTGTTGAAGTTACATCAGAAACTATAATATCGTATATTTCTGTGCTAGCAGGAAGGGCAAAAGTTATATTTTCTAGAACTATGCCACTAGGCACTTCATAAGTTTTGGTCTGTGTCTGATAGTTTTCTTTTGAAGCGACAAAATTGTAAATTTGAGGCTTTAGTGAGTCTAACGACCATTTCCCATAAAAATCAGAAACAGTTGAATTGCCTCCAGCAGTAATAGTTACTCCACTTAATGCTCTACCTGTTGAATCAATGGTAACACCACAAGCACCACCTACTGCTGGATCGCTTGAATGCATACAGCCGATAAGCCCAAGAAGAGATAACGCAAAGATATAAAATATTATTTGTCTAAAGTTTTTCATATTATCTTCTTTGTTATTCGTCTTTTTTATATGAAAAACTTAGATTTTTTATAAGTGTGGAAAGAGCAAAAGCAAACTTTTTCTTTTATTAATGAAGTTTTCATAGTTGGTAGATTTATAATAATGACAATGAGATGCGAGACAATTTAAGAGTTTAGAGTTTAGAGATTAGAGATGGGTGATTTGTTTTTATCTAACGATAGTCTGTGTTTATACAGCCCTCCTAGCCCTGTGCCTAGTTTTGAAGGTAGATGTCCTAAAGCCTCCTAGGAGAGCCTTTTGAATTATCTACATTCGATTGTAAATTTAAAATGTAACTAATTATTTAACTTCTACAATTGCGATCAGTCGTTAGACTGCGTGGCAATCCAGTTTTTGGGTTATGGTTGGTGTGATGGTTTATAGCTTTTCAACTCTTGGAGTGATTGCAGATTATGTTACAAGAAATCTTGTGTCTCAATCTTTAATCTTATATCTCCATTTTTGGTCTTACATCTTACAATAACAACAATAACTACCAACTACAATAACTACAAAAAAAATTATTTCTCCGTTAAATTATCGATTAAAACGTTTAAACTCTTTAACAAATCTGGGCTAAGCTTTTTTTCTGTTTTTCTCTGAATTTTTTGAATACTGTGCTAGCTTTATGGGTTTT
>CAJOQX010000175.1 GCA_905236865.1 Candidatus Rifleibacteriota bacterium | reverse complement strand
ATAAAAAGATTTTCGTCACCTTTAACAACAATATTTGACTTATCGTCAAAATCTATACGAACACATCTTGGAGATTTTTTCCAACCATCTTCTTTATATTTAAACCAGACTTTGACAGCCTTGCCACCATGTTTTTCTTCAATCTCATTGAACCAAGACTTATAAGCCTTTGGAGAGTTCATTCCACGACAGATAAAATCAAAGGTAATAAGATTATCATATTTTTTCCCTAGATAAGCATACAGAGCAGAAACTTGGCATGGAGCACCGCAAAAAGCTACAATTTTGCCATCTTGTAGTTTTTCTTTAACCTGCTTATAAATAAGTTTTGTATTACTCTGAATATATTTTGACTGTTTAAGCTTATTTAAGCCTTCTGTATCATTCACAAGGGAATGTTCAACCATATTTTCAACATTATATAAAGCTCCAGCCACATATCCACCTTTATCAAGAATAGATTTGGCAAGTTCTGTAAAAACTCCCCCAGATGTGCTTGTAAATCTTGTGTCAGCGTTATTTGACCAAGCTGCGAAAGTCGAAGGCTCTGTAGAATTATTCCTCTTTATTTCTAGTCTAGCGTTACAGATTTTTTCACAGATACCACAATTCACACATTTATCTGTACTGATTTTAGGGTAAATAAAGCCACATTCATCACTTTTCATTTCTATGGCATTTTTAGGACAAGCATTTTCGCAAGCCCCACAACCAGTGCATTTTCCCTTTGCTATCCACATCTTTTTCATTGTTTTTTCTAATTTCATTTTATAATTTCCCAATGACCGCTATAACCACTGCCTATATATTTAACGTTTGGCATAGATTTTATATATCTTTTTATTGTTCTTGAAGTCACACCGATTATTTCAGCCATTTTATCAGAACTGATTTTATTATTTTCTTGTATTAACATAATTATTTTTTCAATTATATAATTTTTATCAGAATCCAATTTTTCTTTACCTGTTTTTAATATTTGAGTGACATTTTCACTGCCTTGGGTGACATTTTCACTGCCTTGGGTGACATTTTCTTTGCCTTGAGTGACATCTTGGGTGACATTTTCACTGCCTTGAGTGACATCTTGGGTAACATTTTCACTGTCTTGGGTGACATTTTCTTTGCCTTGACGGACAAATTTTCTATAAATATTAATGCGTAAATTATTGCCACTATAATTAATTTCCAGTGGTTTTAATCCATAAGACCTTAGATTTTTATTTATCTTTGGAAAACCACTTCCCCAAGCTTCAATAAGATTCATATAAGAAAAAGCCAAAGCAATAGCTTCATTCCTAAGTTTAGAGTAACCATCCTGCATACGGTCAATCTGTTGACCTGCTGGAAGTCGACCAGGAGATGTTATTTCAAGTCTATCATCATATAAAGCAATTTGTATGTTTGAAGATGTATCTAAATAGCTTCTATGAACAACAGCATTAGTAATCAATTCTCTAATAGCATCAGGTGGAAGTTCGTAAATATCTTTTCTGTATAATCCATCAATCACAGCTCCAAGTCGTATGTTCCTAAACACAAAATTACAAGCTTCTTCAAGCTGTTCCTGTATCGGTCCAGAAAACTCACGTTTATCAATAAAAATTCCTTTGCTATTTCCCTTAAAAACAGCACATTGAATCATACAAGGAATATTATCTGCACCTGTAAGTAACGCATAAGCATTAGCAGGAACAATCTTATCTACATTTTCAATCAATACACCCCAAGAAATCAACTGATTAACTGTGACAGATTTTACTGTTTTTTTCTGATAATCAGAAATACAATTATCTATAGCGACTTGCTTTAATTTTTTACATAACTTATTAATATCTTTTGTAGCAGCTTTTAATCCGATACATGGCAATCTATCGTAAGAACGATTTAAACCTTCCAAAGATAATTCCTGAATAGTTCTCTCATCAGCCAACTGATTTGTTGCTCCTAATCTGATGTATGTTCCATCATTAACAGAAAGAGATTTTATATGATATGGTCTATTTCTTCCTTGAGCGATTTCAACAATGATTACATTTTTATTATCTATTGTTTGAATACTAATATCTGGAATTATTGTAGGTTTTGTGCTATCTGTCACTGCAGAAGCAATCGAATCCATCATTTTAAAAGCTTCTTCATTATTTCCAACACCAATAACTTTGCAAGTTCCATCTTCAACACCAAATATGATTTTACCACCTTCGCTATTAGCAAAGGCAACAACAGATTTCATATATCTAATGCTTTGTTTTGGCAAAGTTTCTTTAAATTCAATATTTTTGGATTCGCCAGATATTAAATCTTTTAGAAGCATTTTATTTCCTCAAATTTGAAATATTCTTCAGTATTATAAAGTAAACTTCAACTAACTTTCAATAAATAAAAGATTTGTTTTGGAAATATCAAAAAAGCTAGTCATTGCGAAACCGCAAGTTAATTCGTCATTACTAGAGTCTGTGAGAAAACCAATTTTTAAGTCCAAATTAGATTGTGCTAATAGCCTACACATTTGTCATAAAAAGTATAGCGTATGGGCTTTAGCCCTGAAAGCTATACGTTTATGACAATGGGTTGGCTACT
>CAJOQX010000174.1 GCA_905236865.1 Candidatus Rifleibacteriota bacterium | reverse complement strand
TAGAGCTATCGGCTCATAACCGATCGGTCGTAGGTTCAAGTCCTACTGGGCCCATTGAAGTAAAGACCTAAGCCCCCATCGTCTAGCGGCCTAGGACACAGCCCTTTCAAGGCTGCGACATGGGTTCGAATCCCATTGGGGGCGAACAAAAAAACATCAAGTTTATACTTGATGTTTTTTTTATGTTTTTTAGACAATATGTGGAGTATTAGTATCTCGCAGAGGCTATCTAAAAACTATAAATGTTAATCAATTAGTTACATTTTTTATATCAATAGATAGTGAATTGACTAAAGCCTCCTAGGAGAGCCTTTAGAATTATTAATCATTCATAGTATTTTCTAAAATGTAACTAATAAATTAACGTCTACAGCAACGACGTAATACTACAATACTGATTAATAGCGAAAAAAGTTTGCGTTTGCCCTAGAAACTAAATGTTTAAAACAATTATTTTGTTTGTTCTATTTTTTCTTCGTTTTCTTCTTCGGTAAGTTTCAAAAATACTGCTTCCAAATCGTTACCAGGAAGTTTTGCCTGTTCTTGTAATTGACTTAAAGTTCCTAATGCTGTAATTTCGCCATGCCTAATAATAGCGATTCTTTCGCATAAATCTTGTGCAACAGACAAAGTATGGGTTGTCAAAAACAATGTCTTTCCTTCTTTAGTAAAATTCTTAAAAAAGTCTTTAACAAGTTTGATGCTTTTTGGGTCTAGACCAACAGTTGGTTCATCAACGACTAAAATATCAGGATTATGTAATACTGCTGCTATCATAGCTGTTTTTTGTTTCATACCATGAGAAAAACTTTCGATTAGTTCGTCTTTCTTTTCCCAAAGGTCAAATAATTTAAGCATTTTTTCTGATATTTCTTTTATTTGTTCTTTTGGAACATTATATAAACCACCCATGAAATCGAAATATTCATTAGGGGTTAGTTTCTCATATAGATAAGGTCTGTCTGGAACATAACCAATCAAAGATTTTGCTTTTATTGGGTCTTTATATAAATCGAAACCACCTATTATTATTTTACCAGAAGTAGGCTTGATGATTCCTGTGAGCATACGTATCATTGTGGTTTTTCCTGCTCCATTAGGACCAAGAAAACCAAACAGCTCGCCACGAGCAATTTCTAGATTTATTTCTTTTACAGCGGTAAAATCCCCATATTCTTTATGAATAGCTTCAAATTTTATAATGCTTTCATAATTCTGGCTCATATTCCTCAATAGCCTCCAGACCTTTTTTTATTGGCAAATAAATCCATGCCATTGTAGTGATTAGTATTATCAAAATATTAAAATAAAAGAGAATAGTTGGTATCATTCCTCTCACATGATAAATATTTGAATAATTGAAACAGTAAATAGGATAGGATTCCAACAACAAAAGATTAATAATGTACAATCCATCTAGAATCATATAAATGAAACCACCATAAGAACCAGCTATTTTCAAAGGTGAATCTGCGTTAAAATCTGCATTAACACTACCAACTCCAATGGCGAGCGAAGTTGTAACCATTGTAATCAATAGAACATTAAAATAACTTAACCAAGTTAATGCAGGAGTTGAAACTGTAAAAACTGAATTAGAAACAGCACATAGAATAAGACTTAAAATGGTCATTGGTAAAAGATAAAATAAAATTTTTATAATCAAAACTCTTTTCGGACTGACAGGAGAAGACTTTACTGCCCAAAAAGCACGACCTTCTAGGCTGATAGACGGATATACAAAACGCATACCTATTGAAGCAAGAATAAATCCAATAAATGGACCGTTCAAAAATAATAAAGCATTATTAAGTCCTTTAGAAAACATAGAAGGAACATCTTTTATGGGAATTATTGCTAAATTATACCCATAAATAGCTATTATAGCTATCATCATAAATATTTGAGAAAAAATGGCAGGGTCTCTAAGAAAAATAGTTATTTCTTTAGATATTATAACTCTTAAATCAGGAGAAGATGTTTTTAATGGGAAAATTAATAGCTTTCTGAGCCATTCTAATCCAATTAGTTGATTGTCCATAGCTTCACAAGATTTTTGCCAACTGTAATGATAATATTTGAAGGCGAGAACAATTAAAATAATAATACCTATTATGACAACAGATATGAGAGGAAAAAAATGATTAAATGCTTCTGCAAAATTGCCTTTAAACAAATCTAATGTTGTTTGATGCATCCAAGAAATAGGAGAGTATTTTAAAGGAAGCTGAAGATTAATTAAGTAATTAGAACTCGTTTTAAAATGTGTTGGATTGAGTAATTTTTCTGCTTCTAGAGATCGAATAAAGAAAATCAGTCCAGTTAGCATTATAATAGAAATAAACTGAAATACTTTCTTCATTTGTCTTATAGGGAAAAAAGTAGCCAATAAAAGTGAGCCACCAGCCCCGATAATATTAGGAATTAAAATAAAACAAAGCAATATAAATGGGAAACAAATATAAGCAAGTGCTGAAGCATTAAGAACTTTTGCAAAGGCTAGAAATACTGGTAAAAAGAAAATCACGGCCATCCATGAAGAATCAAAAACAAGCATAACAAACCTTGACATAAAGATTCTAGAAACAGGCTGTGGAGAGACCATAAGTGTTTGCAAATCTTTATCTAAAAATAAGATAGAAAGAGCAGATATAATTCCGCTAAACAGCAACATAAAAGCAAGAGCCATAAAAAGCATTTCTAGAAATTTAGAAATAAGAGCCGCCCCAACTATTTTTGCTAGCGTATCACCTAATAAAATAGTTGGATTGCTAACATAAGTTAAAAACCTTGTAATTCCTATATATATACCACAAAAAAATAAGACCGCACCTGTTAAAATAACAAGAAGTAACCCTCTATTTCTTTTTGAAAAAACACGTCCAAATCTTTTTAATGATGGCTTTAATAGTAATAAAAAATTCATAATTTACTCAAGTAAAGAACGAAATATGCTATCTAATTGTCGTCTAGATAAAAAACCAGCTATTCTTTCGTTTTCTACATCAACAGTAGGGATTGCTCTTATTCTTTTTTTTCTCCATAATTCTGTCTGTTCTTGATATTGCAATAAGGTTTCAGGTTTTTTAGAAGCTTCAACTATGATTTCAGAATCGTTCCCTTCGCTTTGAAGATAATAACGTAGCGAACTAGTTATAGAAATATCTAAATCTGCGGCAAATACAGCCTTAAAAATAGATGAAATATAATATTCTACACTTACAATGTCAAAGCTTTGGATGCATCTAGCTGCTAATTCTTCTGATACTATTTTTAATGGTTCGGAAATAACAATACCTAGTTGGTTTGCTTCTTTGGAAATTCTATCCCATCGATCTTTTCCCCATAATTCTCTAAAACTGTAGGAATTGTTATTATGTATGTTTAAACCAATATTTATAGGTTTTATAGTTATTTTATCGTTATTATTAAAGATATCGCAAATTTGTTTCCAAGCAAGATATGAATAAGGGCAAAGAAAGCTGAAATAAAATTTTATATTACTATCATCATCAAATGAAATTTTCATAATAATTATTTTTTGCCTGGTTTTAGTAAATTAGGAGAATAATCACTTACACAACGAAAACCAACTGTTGTGCTTCGGTGGAAAGGACTTCTTTTGTTATCTCTGGCAGATGAACGGCATCCTTTGGCATTATCATCCCAAGAACCACCTTTTACAATTGGTAATCCGTATTTACCGCCGAAATTATATGAGTTATTTGGTTTTGGGTCATAAGCGGTAGAAGTCCATTCGCATACATTTCCAGCCATATCTAAAATTCCATTTGGGGTTGCGCCTTTGGGAAAAGTTCCAACAGCAACTGGAGCATCGCCTACATTACAACGATCTAGAGAAAAATTATTGCCCCAGGGATATTCATTACCCGTTGTTCCTCTAGCGGCAATTTCCCATTCATTTTCTGTAGGAAGACGTTTGCCAGCCCAATTTGCGTAAGCATAAGCATCGAACCAATCGACTAACACAACAGGGTAATCATCCATGCCATAAGGAGGTTGCCCACCTGTCCAACTAAATTTTTGTGCCCAAGCATAGGTATGAAATGGTGTATGATCTTTGTTTTTCGATTCATTAGGGTGACACCATTTGTGTCCTTGTTTTTCTATGTCTTCAAGAAATTTCTTATATTGAGCACAGGTTACTTCTGTTCTGTCTATCCAAAAACCACGTGTTTCATATCTTCTAACAGGTCTTTCATCTAAATTCCCTCTATTGCTGCCAACAGAATAAGCTCCAGCTTTTATTTCAATCATATCGGAATACTGTGAATCAGCTATTTCAGTAATTTTTTTATTACGATTTTCTTCAGGGCTTAATTGAATTAAATATGGTTCGACAATAATTTTGTTTTTTTCTTGAGGTGATACAATAAATAATGAATTTTTATATCCATCAACTTGTATTTCAATTTTGTATGTTCTACCAACCATTAAATCAATATTATTGTTGTTTATTTTTTCTCCATTAATATTTATTGTTGCTCCATCTGGCAATGATTTAAAACCTAGGGTAATCAAATTATCATTAGGAATATCTATGAGTTTATTTCCATCATCAGGACAAAATTTTATACTGTTATCAAATATTTTATTGCATGAAGGACAATTTTTGTCAGCAAATAGAGAAATAGGGCAAAGTATTAATAATAATAGTATTAATAAGTTGGATAAATTCTTGTTCATATATGTAAAATAGCCTTAAAATTATCTAAATGATTCTGTTTTTTCACGCTTTTTTTGAAGTTCTAAGAAATCTTGTTCGTTCTTTTTTAACATTTTATCAAGGTCAGCATCACTAGAGCGTAATCTTTGCATTTGCATTCTAGCTTCTTTTACATATTTACTTTTAGGATAATATCTAATTAATCTTTCGAAAGCTTCATAAGCAGGAATATGATATTCTTGTTCTAGCATATAATGAGCTTGTTTATAGAAGACCCAATCCCCATAAATATAACCTAATATTGCTAAGATAAGAAATATTATACATATTTGTTTAAAAAACATAAACATTATCCTCCACTTCAAAGATCAAATTTTATTATACCATAATAAATAAATAAATAAAGCTAAAAAAAAATACGACATTAGTCGTATCTTTTTTCTAAGTATTGTTAAATAAGGAAAGATAATATAACTTAATATATTGTATTATAAACTGACTTTATAGAATATTATGTTGTAATTATAGCAAAACACTAGGTTTTACCAAAAAAACAACAATATTAGTTTACTTCTTTCAGTTTTATAACTTTTGCTGTAGAATTGACTGTCTTATTAGTTCCTGATACAGGAACACAGAGAAGCACTACATTAATTAAGCTAATATTAACTTTTACTTTATATTTTTCTTCAAGCTCTTTAATTTTATGCTTTCTTTCTTCATCAAGATTATTAATAAGTTTATCTATTTCTTCTTCTTTTTGGAAAAAATAAAGATGAAAACTTACATTTTCTTTTTTTTGAAGTAGTTCAAATTTTTGTTCGTTAAGATAGTCATCAAAAACTTTCATTTCTTCTTGGCATTTTTCTTGACTGATCTTTTTATATTTGTCAACTTCTTCTTGAATATGCTTTTCAAGTTTCTGACAAGCTAAAAGATACTTTTTCAAAACATCTGTTCCTGGATCTTCTAACTTTATTCTAGGATCGGGTTCTTCTGAATAATCTTCTAAATCAAGTAAGAAGAGTTTGTCATTGATTTCTAAAGAAGAATCGGAAGGATTTTCGACTACAGAATAAAGCTTTTCGATTTTTTGGTCATAATTAAAGCTTACTTTGAAATTAAAAGCAACAGAAGTTTGATAATGCATCTTTTCAGCTAATGATTTAACACCAGAATCAGCAGGTATTTCAGGTTGCTTTCCTATGAAGACTCTACTGACTTTAGGAGTAGAACCAAGTTTTTCTATTATTTTTCTAAATAGGAATGACCCATCGCAAATAATCTCGACATCACGATGCATTTCTGCTTTTTCTCTGTTAAATGTAAACTTTAAAATGGCACCGCTATTGAAAAAACTTTGGTCTTTTGCAGGAATTTGAGCAGTCCAAATATTATCTTCACTTTCTTTGCATTTTATTCCTTGCATATTAAAGAAAGTTAATACAAGCTGTTGAATTTCATTCTCCATTGAAAATTTCCTCCTGAGCTTTTGTTATCTCATTATGAGTTTGAAGAGCTTTTTCTAGCTTGTTGCCCAAAGTTAGGAATTTACGCTTCATTGCATCTTGATTTGGAGACATTGTAACAATATCAATAATGATTTGTTCAAGTGTCTTTTTGGTCTGCATATTGCCGAGAATCATTTCTAATTCTCCAATGATTAATCTAAATAGGTTAATCTTTTTGTCTAATAGCTCAAGAACATAAGATTCTATAGTATCTTTAGCACTTAGATTGATTATATGAACATCGTCTTTTTGACCAAGTCTATGGATACGACCAATACGTTGTTCGATTCTCATTGGATTCCAAGGCAAATCAAAGTTTACAAGGAATTTACAGAATTGCAAGTTACGGCCTTCACCGCCTGATTCAGTAGAAACAAGAATTTGTTTGTTGTTTCTAAAATCTTCAATAGCTTTGTCTTTTTCTGTCTGAGACATCTGACCATTGAAAACAGATACAGTATAACCTTCATCTTCTAGTAACTTAACAATATATTCTTGAGTTCCTCTGAATTGAGTGAAAATGATGACTTTTTCTTTAACAGTCTTAACAATTTCCATTAGAACTTGACCTTTTTTAGACTGTTTAACATTCTTAGCCATATCTAATAATTTCTGCAAAGATTCATCAAATTCATCTTTATAGAAATTGCTATCAATCATTTTTTCAAGAGCTTTAGTCAAGGCATAGGCTGAACTTCCCATAAGTTTCTGTAGAAGGATTAAAGTAAGTCTATTTATTCCTCTAGGATTCTTGTGGGTTGGAAGTGTGAAGTATCTCTTTCTAATAAATTCTGTCAATTCACAATATAGAGCTGCTTCGTCTTCATTCAGATCAATGGAGTAAGTATGAACAAAACGTTGAGGAAACTTTATAAGCGTATCTGCACGTCTATGTCTAATCATTATGTCAGACAGCATTTCACGAAGTTTTGCTGAATTCTTAGGGAGACGTTTGTCACGTTCGGCAAGAAAATCATCTTTAAACTTTTGGACAGTAGATAAGTGTCCTGGTTTAAGAATAGAAATCAAATTGAACAATTCAATCATATCGTTCTGAATTGGCGTTGCAGTAAGCATTAATAAATATTTTGTGTTAATAGAATTTACAAACTGCCAATTCTTTGTTTTTTTATTTTTCAATTTGTGAGCTTCATCTATGATTAATAAATCATATTTAATTTTCTGAACATTGCTTTGATTTTTCTGACTTTTAGCAGTATCTAGGGAAGCAATTACCAAATCAGATTCTTCCCAATCATTGATTTCTTGATGATTCTTAAATTTTAAACCGAATTTAACATCTAGTTCTTCTTGCCACTGGGTAATAAGAGAAGCTGGAGTAAGTATCAAAACTCTTTTTACCATTCCTCTGAGTAAGTATTCTTTAAGAATAAGACCTGCTTCAATAGTTTTACCGAGACCAACTTCATCAGCAAGCAAGGCTCGACCATTAAGCTTTTCAATAACAGCATGAGCAGTCTGTAATTGATGTTCGTAGGCACTAACCCCAAAACAGGTTTTTAATGCCATAAGTTCATTGGTGTTTGTTCCACAAACCAATTCATGACTTTTTTGAACAAGTTTAGTTTCATTATATGGAGAAAACTTTTTGTCTACTATGCATTTTAATACATCAAGATTATGTTCGTCATATACAATATCAGAACTACAATCAGAAGAAAGTTTAAATTCGACTTCTTCTTCATATTCTTCGACTATTTCTTGTTTCCCGTTGTTAAGCTTTAATCTATATGTTTTTGATGTTAGATCTACTAATTCAATAGTTACAGAATCACCTTCTTTGACACCATTTCTTTCCCACCATTCACCAAAACTAAGGCAAACCATATAGCCTCTCATTCTTTGATAAATAGCAGAATGGGTAACTTCATTATCATCTATGAAAGTTATAGAAACCAATTCACCATTGAATGGGAATAAGGCTTTCATCTGGGGATTCATAAAGAGATAGCCTTGCTGAAAGGCTTTCCCTTTTATTTGAAAGGTAAAACTACTTGCGGAATGGGATTCACATTTAATTAAAGGAGCTTTTTCTGCTCTTGTTTTTAATAGGGAATTAGACTTCATTTTCAATCTCCTCAACTTTTGCTTTTGCTTAAAGGTCTTACTTCAACAATAATTTCTTCGCCAACTCGAATGGATGATGATTTCTCTATGAAATTCAAATCAGCAATAGTTCGCTCTTTTGAAGCTGTTCCGTAATAATTCTCGGATATTGATTTCAATGTATCACCGTTTTTTACAACATAGATAATCAATTCTTCATCCATTGTTCTGAGCTTTTTAAATTCAGAGGGATTGATTTTTCTAATTGCTTCTGATTTAGCTTCAGACGCTACAACTTTCGCTTTATTATTGGTTTCATCAACTTTTTTCAATGTTTCATTAGCTTTATCTTTAGCATTTGAAACAGCTACTTTTGTTGAATCAACAACTTCTTTCTTGGATTCATTAGATTTTTGAACTTTTGTTGAATCGATGTTGTTTAGAGCAACTTTATTTTCATCAACTTTTGTTTTGTTCAAATCTGAATCGTTTTTCTTTTTTGAAGAACTTTTTAAAGTATTATTAGAATTGGAGCTTTGATTTTCAAATGGAACTTCTTTACCGATTACTCCATATTCATCTGGACTAGGAGCTTCTGTGAAAAGGGTAGTAACACCATTTTTACTATTTGAAGACTGTAAACCTTGTAAAAATGAATATTTTTCAGACCATGTGGTAATACCATTGATTCTGCTGAATACTTTGAAAGAACCAGTCTTTTTATCTATTCCATCAATAGGAACAGCCATACGGAATGTTTTCAACGCACCTGGAGTGATAGAATCTTTAGGAGAAAGAGAATAGGTCTTTATATTGCCTTTGTCTTCTATTTGGACTCCTACCTGATAATTACCTGTTGTTATAGCTTCTTGACTCTGATTTAAAACATGAGCAAGAACTAACCCTTTACCTGGAGCCAATGCTTGGCTTAAAGAATTGGCTGGAAGTTTTTCAACAAAAAAACCTTTCACTAAAGGCTCTGCTGAAAGATCGGTTAGGCTCAAAAGTAACAGGGATGCAAGCCCTGCAGCTTTGATACTTTGCCTCATTTGAACGCTCCTTATATTCTTTTTTATACTCTGAAAAGAATATCGGCTTATATCTTTTTAAACTTAAGATTCTCTTTTTTTATTATTTTGTATTTGGTTACTCAACTTTCCCACTTCATTTTCTTATTTAAAAGCTGATAAATACGATGATTTAAGTAAAAAAAAGTAATAGTAGACACTTCATATTTGCGTAATAAATAGCGTCCGATAAGGAAGGAGGTTGTCCGAAAACTAGAAATTTGAGGAAAAATCAGTATTTATTTGTTTGTAGCCTACCCATTGTCATAAACGTATAGGTTTCAGGGCTAAAGCCCATACGCTATACTTTTTATGACAAATGTGTAAGCTATTAGAATAATCTTATTTGGACTTAAAACTTAGTTTTCGGACAGCCTCTTTCAGATAATATTTGGTTACATTGATAAATAACAATACATTTTTTTTATATATAATGTATTGATTAAATCATTATTATATAATGATTTTGAAGTGGGAAAGTTGAGTTGGTTTTAGTTTATAAAATGCTTGATTTGCTAATATAGCTTGGTAATTATTTCTATTGTGGATTATGGCAAGAATGTTTATAAATATGTTACAAACTTAAAAATAATAAAAAATAATTTGGAATATACAAATAATGTGTTAAGATAATATTTATGAAAAACTATAAAAAGCTAGCTTTATTATTTTTGTTATCTACTGTTTCTGCCTTTGCACAAGGTAATAAACCACTTGATGGTTTAAATATAATGCTTGATCCAGGTCATGGAGGAGCTGACTCTGGAGCAGTTGGTCGCTTAGGCTTGAAAGAATCTGACACAAATCTTCGTGTTGCTAAATATTTAAAGATGTTATTGGAACATGATGGGGCAATAGTTAAACTCACAAGAGATAACCCTGAAGTTTTTAAGAGTCTTGCTCAACGCGTAGCGATGTCGAACGAAGAAAATCCTGATTTGTTTATTTCAATCCATCATAATGCTTCTTTAAATCCGAATCCGATGAATCATAGTGAAATATATTATAATGCATTAGATAGCGGTATTTCTAAACAAGTAAGCAATTGCATAAGCAACAAATTAAAAGAAGAACAATATGCAGGTGACTCGACAGTTATTCCAGCAGGTTTTTATGTGTTAAGAAATAACAATGTTCCTGCTATTTTAACAGAAGGAAGCTATATTTCTATTCCAGAGTCAGAAAAACAACTTCGTTCAGGAAAGGGTTTGACAAAAGAAGCTGAAATCCTTTGGAAATCATTAAGAAAAGCTTATTCAAAAGGCTCTTTAAAGATAGATTTCTATTCTAATGAAGATGAAAAACTTATAGTAAATAGTCCTTATTTTAATATTCTATTCACAGCAAATAAAACAATTAAATCTGTAAATGCTAGAATTAATAATGCTAAATTAGATAATGTCGGTTTGAAAAACATTATGGCATTCCCTTTGACTTATTCTATTTATAACACTAAACCTTTAAAAAGTGGCGAATACGAATTGTCTGTTCTAGCAAAGGGTTATGAGGGGTTAGCATCTCCAAGAAAAAATGTTAAACTTTATGTTGTACTTCCTGTTTCAAAAATTGAATTAAGTAGTGTTGTTCCTCAGATACCTATTGGATATAAAGGACAATTCCCATTAGATATTAAAATATATGATAGTCAAAATAATATTAATACTAGAAGCGTTAAGGCTAAAATTGAATATGGAAATAAAACAACTGTAGTTGAAACTAATCCATCTGGTATTACTACGGCTTTGTTAGAGCTAGATGGTAAAGATGTTGGTGAAATAAAAATAAAAGTAACTATCGAAGATGAAGCAAATTCTGAAATTGCAATTCCTGTTGTAATGCCTTTGCAACACTGTGTTATAGGACAATTGACAGGAGTGAACAATGAACCTTTAGCAAAAGCAAAAATTTCTTACGATGGTAAGACTATTACACAAACCAATGATAATGGCTACTTCTATTTTGAATATGAGTTATCTGTAGATAAATTAGATGTTGAAGTAGAACCCTGCTATGGTCATAAGAATTTAACTTATACAATTAAAAATCATGACTCTATGGTTGTTTATCCATTGTTAAATACTGAAGCTAGCTATCCTGCTCTTTATAACAAAAAAATAGCTATTATGGCAAAAGATAGTCTTGATAATATGGTTAGAAGTCTGGCAAAACCCTTGGTTTATGCAGGTGCTAAATTGGTTAGACTTAATATGCCTGTTAAAATGACCCATCCAGAATATGAAGCAGTTTTAGAAGCTAACCTTATAAAAGATTTGAATATGGTTATTTCTTTAAAATCAGAAAACATACCATCTATTCAGATTCGTCATTATCATAATAGTAAAAATGGGAAAAAACTTGCAGAAGCAGTTAGAAAAACTTTTAAAGATAATTATCCAAAAATACCTATAAAGACCTGTGCTGGTTCTGATTATGAATTAGGTCATACTGGAGCTACAGCTATAGTGATAGCTCTTCCAACTAAACCTAACGAAAATACACGAGAAGCTTTGATTGACCAATTATCAAAAGCTTTGAAAAATAATAATTAATTAATAAGATAGAGGAAATATGGAACAAGAAAACAAAAAAGAACTTAATCAAATTGCAGAGTCGCTTAAGGAAATTGCTTCTTCTATGAATAAAGATCCTCAAGCAGAGCGTTACCATAGCGAAACCCATTGTCCTAGCTGTGGTAGATTTGTTGGAACAGAAACTAGATGCCCATATTGTCAGACAGAAACTCAAAAACGTCTATCAATAAGAATATTTAAGGTTATTTCTGTTCTAATTTCTACATTAGGGCTACTAATGCTTTTATTTTATGCTAGAAATGTAAAAACTCCAGAAGCGAAAATAACTGAACTTGGGCCCTTAACTAATTTTGCTCATGTTAGAATTGTTGGTTTTGCTGATAAAGCTGTTACTAGAAGCAAATGGGGAACACTATCTTTAACAGTCAATCAATATTATGATAAAAATGGTGAATTAGTATTTGATACTAATAGGCTTAAAGATTGTGAAAAGCATCAAATAAGAGTGACTGCTTACAAGAAAGTTGCTGATAATATTGATGATTCTTTATTGCCCAAACAGGGTGATTTAGTAGATGTTGAAGGACAAGTCAGAGTTCAGCAAGGTGAAGCAAGTTTGTTAATCAATGCTCCTGAACATTTTAGAACAGAAAGTGATGTAGAAAAGTCGGCTTCGAATACTAATAACGAAAAATGTATTTTCAATACAATGGATTTTCAAATCGTAACTCCAGAAGTTATTGATGTTGAAATGGTGGGCAGTCGTGTAATGGTTTTTGGAACTGTTAAATCTGTTCAACCTGTTGAAAATGACTGTGTTGTAATCAGATTAGAAAATGGTAAAGTAAATGGAATACCAGTTTTTGTTCCAGCTTTTTCTAAGAAAAAAATAGCTATGCCACAAGTAGGAGATAAAATTGAAGTTCGTGGTATGGTTAAAAAATACCAAAATGAAATTGAAGTTAGTGTAGAAAAAGGGACTGATTACATTAGACCTGTCGCTAATAATAAATGAAAGGTATTCTGATATGGATCAACTATTAGATATATTGCTACATCCTGAATACCTAAATTTATTCTACTTCTGTATAATAGGTATTCTTGCGTCTGCGATTATTTCTTTCCTTCCTGCTTTGCATATATATAACGTAATAGGCATTTTTATGCTTTTTGTTTTAAAATTTGAAGCTACAATGGCTCCAATGGAACTAATCGCTCTTTCTATTGGTATGATTGTTGGTTATTCTATTTTAAATACTGTTCCAGCAACTTATTTCGGACCTGGCGATGAAAGTATGTCATACTATGTTTTGCCTAGTGCAGATTGGGTAAATAAAGGTAGGGGATATGAAGGAGTAATTCTTACTGGAATTGGAGCATTGACTGGGATTATCGTTCTAGCTATTTGTGCTCCTCTTTTTATATATTTTCTTCCAGGTTTAAAAGCAATCACAGCACCACACATGTTTTGGATTATTGGGGCTGTAATTGTTTATTCTATAATGTCTGAATGGCCAAAAGGTTTAAGCCAATCTCCAGATTGTTGGACTAATTTTAAAGAAGGCTGGTACTATCTTGGAATAGGCTTTTTGTTATTCTTAGCTTCTGGTTTGCTTGGCTTTATCGTTATGTCCAAAACTTTAGTTCCTGTTCAGTTTGCATTTCAAAGTATAACACCTGTATTTGTTGGTTTGTTTGCTATGCCTTGGCTCATAACAAATGTAATAAATATAGGCAAAGTTCCGCATCAACATGAAGCTGAATCTGTTGAAATGGACTGGAATCTAGTTGTAAGAGGAACTTTTGGTGGTTTCTTAGGTGGTTTCTTTGCGGCTTTTGTTCCAATAGTTACAGCAGGTGTTGGCGGTTTGATGGCTGGTCATGCTACAGCACAAAGAGATGGTAGACTTTTTGTTATGTCCTATGGAACTTGCAAAACCATTTATTATGTTGGCTCTTTCCTATTGTTTTTTATTCCAGGTTTAAGCTTAACTCGTGGCGGTCTCGCTTGTATTATCAATCCAGTTGTTTCTGTATTAACTATTAAAGAATACTTTGTATTTATAGGTTTAATGTTGTTTGCAGCAGGTATATCTTTCTTACTTCTTATGCCATTTACAAAGTTATGTATAAGAATAGTAGAAACAATACCTTTCCAGTGGGTTTCAATAGTTGCAATGATAATTGTTATTCCAGCTGTTTATGCTTGTACTGGTTGGGGTGGAATGTTTATTATGGCAGTTGCAACAGGCTTAGGTTTGATTCCTGTATTATTCCAAGCAAGAAGAATGAATCTTATGGGTGTTCTTCTGCTTCCTGTCTGCTTGAATATGGCAGGTTATGGAAATGTAATTTTGAAATTCTTGGGGTTATTATAATATGAAAGGCTTTACACATTTTATATCAGGCATAGCTGTTGCCACATTCTTTCAACAGGCCATTCATATGGCTTCACAAGAATCTTCTTTTATTCTTTGTCTTGGTGGTTTATTCGGTATTTTGCCAGATACATTAGACTTCAAACTTGCAAAATATTTTTATAAATCAGATGTTGAAATAAAGCCTGATCCGAATAAGCTAGATGCTAGAGAAATCGCTAACGGCATTGCGCAAGCTGTCAATAAAGCTATTGAAACAGGAAAAGGTAGTGTTCAGCTTCATACTATGCAATTGGCATCAAATAGATGGCGAAGCTATCAATTACGTTTTGATACTAAAACTAGTGAAATATGTGTTGATATTGGTCCAGAAGTTGATACTGGTCAAATTCCTTTTGATGGAACTGAATTAACAGACCCAGAAAAAGCTCATGCTAGAGTAAAGGTTAATTGCGAATTTTATCAACAATTTGATAAAGTTTCTAATATTGCTATTATGACTGGTCCATGTTTTGAATTTGAAAAAAGAGCAGATGGAAAAATGGAAATAGTTTTCCTCCCTTGGCATAGACAATGGTCTCACAGCTTTACTTTAGGAATGTTAATCGCTTTTATAGTTGGATTAATCTCTTACTTCTGTGTTCCAGAAGGACCAAACCCAGAATTGTATACTCTTCCTAGATGGACACTTTACCCATTAATTATCCTTTTTGGTTCAATGGTTCATATAATCGAAGACTCTACTGGTTTTATGGGCAATAATCTATTTTATCCATTTACCAAAAAGAGAACAAATGGCTTGGGCTTTATGAGTGCTTCTGAAGGTATACCTAATTTCTTCTTTGTTTGGACGGCGACTATATTAATTCTGTTTAATCTTGATAGATTTAGATGGGCTCCAGAAATTACACCTCCAGGTATAACTAGTCAGTTTAGTTTTTGGTTCTGGTTCTATGTAGTTCCTGTAGCAATTATGCTGTATTTCTTCCTTAAAGGTAAAAAAGAAAAAGAACTTAAAGCAAAAGAAGAAGGAAGAGAAAATAAAACTGTTGACTTTGACGGACCACAAGCCGTAGAAAGTGAAACAGACGCTTCTATTATTTAAATATGTATCAAAGTACATTCTTAGTTAATAGACAAATGATTACAGATCCGACTCAGATTAACAAAGCTCTGAGTCGGTATAGCAGTATAGACGGAGAAGCTTTTAATAATTTTTTCTATAGACTAGAATGGTATAGAATAGGAATTTCCATACCAATGTTAGTTTATTCAAAAAAAATGCCTAGTTTCCAACTCGTTCCTGAATGTCAGCTAAATCATACTGAAGAGTTGGCTGTTTTGCCACAAGATTTGAAGGAAGTAAAATTTAAAATTTTTATAATTCCTTATAAACAAGCAAGTAAAAACGAAGATTTGGATTTTGATTTTATACAAAATTGGTTTCAAAAAAAGATTAAAACAGTTGCTGAAATAATTGAAGCCGAATTTGGACCTAATAATAGAATATATTATAAATCTAATTCTAATTCTCAAAAAATGAATCAAATTCAGTCTTATTCTTTACGTGGAAAATTAAAAGTTCTAGATTCAACAAAGCTAGAAGAAATTAGACAATTACCACTTGGTTATTATCAAGAATTAGGCTGTGGTTTACTTTTGTTGGAATAAAAAAAACAGTTACACGTAAGTGTAACTGTTTTTTTGTCACTTTCCAAGTGGGGCTGCTACGATTTTAACCGTATCATCTTCTTCTATAGAGTTAATATTAGCTGTAGGCTCATCTTCCATTTTAGCATTAGAACTTATCTTTAATGGTTTTTGAGATTCATTAGCTTCGGCTATTTTCTCTAATAAAGTTTTCGACCCAACTTTTTCTTCTTTTTTCTCTAACTTGGAGTGACTCTTCCCTTTCAGCGTGTCACCATCTTTTGTTGCATTATCATAGAAGTTCGCTTTTGATTTATATGAAGCAACAAAAGTCTCTAAATCCTTCTCATTTGCTGAAACAAGCATCATGTTCCCTTTATTATTTTTGGAACTATCTGAGTTGTATTCAATTTCGGATTCACTGCAAACAGGGTTATGTTCTAATATTTTTGATATTTCTTTGTCAAAATATTCAGAATCATCCTGATCTAAACACCCTGATTGCAAAATACATCTAGCTTTTTTACCCCATACTGAAGCAGGATCTGCTTTTAAGTATTCGGTAAAATAAATTTTAGCATTTCTTTTTTCACCAAGAGAATTGGCTATTGTAGCCATATTCCATAATGATTCTAAATCATTTCTATTTCTCTGATATGTTAATGTATACCAATATAAAGCTTCTTTATACTGACCAATAGAGAAAGTCGATACAGCGATTTTTTTTGTAATCTTTTCTGATTTTGGATTAGCTTTATGATAACGTAATAAAGCTGGAATCATTTCTGGAGATTCATTTACATCTGTAATTCTAGGATATAATACGTCATCCTTAGCTATTATGACTTTTGAAATAACTGTTGATTTTGTAACCTTTTTTTCTTTTGCCTTTTTTTTATCGGCATTAAAAACTTTTGCTTTTGTATTATTTGTTTTTATTTCATTGGCGACATTTACAGAAATTTCTGGTGAAAGATACCCCATATCTTTTAACATCATATCTATAGGATAGTCTTCTGCTAACAAAGGAGTAGCACATAAAAGCATAAGTCCTACTTTATGAATTAATTTTTTCATATTACTTCCTAAAATTTTTAAAACTTACAAGGTCAAGTACTTTTCGTCAGAAATTGATTATTTTTTACCTATAAAAAAATATTTTAAAAGAAATAATAAATTTTTACCTAATTTTATATAAAAATACCTTTGAAAACACTTATATGGGTATAATAGGCAATTAACACAATCTAATTTGGACTTAAAAATTAGTTTTCTCACAGACTCTAGTAATGACGAATTAACTTGCGGTTTCGCAGAGTCTGTGCGAAAACTTGAAATTAGATGAAAATCAGTATTTATTTGTAAGTAGCCAACCCATTGTCATAAACGTATAGCTTTCAGGGCTAAAGCCCATACGCTATACTTTTTATGACAAATGTGTAGGCTATTAG
>CAJOQX010000173.1 GCA_905236865.1 Candidatus Rifleibacteriota bacterium | reverse complement strand
TGATATTTGTCCATTATTATTGACAAACACAAAGTTTATAGCTTATGATTTTTATATTAATTAATAATAGGTAAGACGTATGTTACTAATTATTTTTATTGTATTCCTGTGGCTGGTTTTCTTACAAGATAGACAAAACAAAATTATTTTTGATTTAGAAGAAACAAAAAAAGAACTAAAAAAAGAGATTGATTATTACAAAACTCTTATCGAATCAATAGAATATAAACTAAAACACAGACCTGAAAAATCAACTACAGAATCTGTTCCAGAAATAAATATAGAAAAACATACTTCAACAAATGATATTTCTCAATATATTGAATCAAAAACAGGGGAAGAAATTCAACAGAAGCTTAAAAAGCAAATTGAAGTTCAACAAAAAATTGAGACAAATAATACAACAGTTCAGTCATCATTTAACGATATTCAATCCCCTCAAAGCGAAGCTATTAATAATGAAGTTCCTACCAATCAAGAAGATATAAAAGGAAGTATAGAACAGCAACAAATAAAAGATTTACAACAATCCGACAAAGAACATTTAGCACAACAAAAGCCTAAAGAACCTATTTCTTTCGTTCAACTTTTCTCTTGGATAGGTGGTTTCATCTTATTATTAGGAGTAATTTTCCTAATAAAATATGCATTAGAAAAAGAACTAATTTCTGCAACTTTAAGAGTGGCAATAGGCACTATAGCAGGTATAGCATTGTGGACTACAGGTGCTCTTTTACGTAAACCAAATGTAAAAACTACTTCGGACACTTTATGTGCCTGTGGCTTATGTACATGCTATTCGGTCTGGTTCGCAGCCTATTATTTTTATCAAATGACTTCCCCAACAGTAACTTTCATACTTCTAAGCATTATAGCATTAGCTTCTTTCGCAACAGCAGTATGGAAAAATGCACAATACATAGGCGTTCTAGCTCAAATTATTGGTTTTCTAACTCCTTTTTTATTCCATACAGAGACACCACAGATTTGGTTTTTATTAGCATATATAGGTATTATTAACGTTGCCGCAGTAGCCGCCGCTATAAAACGTAACTGGCAGAACCAGCTATTTACAGGGCTTGCTTTTACATTCCTCTGCTTCTTATCTGTAATAAAAAATAGCAATTTACTCCAATTAGCAATATTCCCTGCATTTTTATCGATATTTTATACGGTTGTTTACATTTACAAAGACCAGAAATGGTTAATGAAAGCAGTTTTTGCCTTTACAACAATTGCTTTGATAATTCTAGGATTTCACAATTTCATATTTAGTTTAGAAAGTAGTTTGGAAAAATTACCCTATCTAATCACTTATGCTGGTTTTTTTGCTATATTATTCGCTTTATTAGCTTTTTGGAAAAATGACAATGAAACCTTTATTTGCAGTATCTTTTTTACATTATTAGGCTTCGTTCTAATTGCTACAACTCAATCTTTAATAGCCATTTTTATATATATTATATTTATTTCACTATTCTTTGGAGTTATATCTATTAAAAACCAAAACATTTACTGGCAAATAGCCTCAATGTTTCTCACAGGAATAGGTTTTATAGCCCTTTATTTCTGTCAACCTAATGCTATACTTGATACAACTCATCTGCCTTATCTTGCAGGTTTTGCAACTTTCTTCACATTATTCTTTGGAATAATAGCTTTCATAAAAAAAAGCGATTTATTATTATCTAACACAATAATATTAGCATTTTTATGTTTCGGTTTTATAGTTCCTTTTAAAAATCAATGGTATTTAATAGGTTTAAATACGCTTTTTACATTATTTTTTGGAACGCTAAGTGGAATCAGAGAAAAGCTTTATCCACAACTAACTTCGATAATATTTACAGCAATCTGCGTTACCTTAACATCTTTAATAGGGATAGAAAAACTTCACTCAATACTTGCTTTTGCTTTAATCTATCAAATCTTGTATATCTTTTTTTCCATTAAACAAAAAAACGGAGTAATTTATTCAGTAAACACTCTATCACTCATAATTCCCTTATGCATTATGACTAACCAAGCAATTGACGATAAAAGAGGCGAAGAAATATTTATATGGCTTGTAATATGGAATATCCTAATAGCTTGCATACCTTTCGTATGGCAAAAAACTTTTGAAAAAAGCAAGGAAACTTGGGTTTCGGTATCTGTATTTAATTTGCTTGTAGGGTCATTAATTATTGCTATCTTTTACGATGATATAAAATATAGACAAACATCAGGTTATATACCATTTTTACTCTTTGCTTTCTTTGCAATTTACGATTATTTAATTATTAAATGGAGCAAATTAGACGAAGGCATACAAAAACTACGAATTACTACTTTAATAACTGTTCCAATTGCTTTTTTAACAATGAGCATAGCTCTTAATTTTACGAACGAATGGAAAACCATCGCTTATGCCCTAGAAGGTTTTAGTTTAATATTATTATGGCACAAATTACCGATTAATTTACTTCAAAATTTTGGAACGATATTAATGTGGATTGTCGGAATTCGATTATTGCTCAATCCATTTATAATTACCTATCATAAAGAAAATAATTTATTTTTCAACTGGTATTTATATACATATTTGCCCTGTTCAGCAGCAATGTTTGCTTCAGCTTATTTTTGGCGAAAAGATTCACAAAAAAAATACCCCACAATATTAAATTCACTAGGTGGAATATTACTTTTTGCCCTAGTAAATATTGAAATAGCCAATTATTTTTCAAATGGCGAAAGTCTTAATTTCAATTTTTGTGGAAAAGTCAGTGAAGCTGCTACTTATACTATTGCCTGGGCTATATGCGGTGCTGTGTGTATGTTTTTGGCAAACAAAAAGCTAGACAAACTTTTGAAAGTTGGAATTGGATTAATCAGTCTCTCTGTAATAAAACTTTTTCTCTTTGATATTTGGCAATTAACCTCGCTATTGCGAATTATTGTGTTAATAGGTGTTGCCGTTATAATGCTCGCAATATCGTTCATTTATCAAATAAAAAAGAAACAATAAAAATAGCCCAATGCTTTTGTTCTAATACTCATTTATTTTGAAATATTTGCAAATAAAAGAATTTTGTGTACAATTATTTTAGATAATTATAAATTAGAACAAATATTATGAAAAAATATCTTTCTACAATAACAATCATAATTCTTATTATGATTTTCATATACGGCTGTTGCAACCGCAAAGGCAGTGACGGCATGAATGACCTTGGCAACATTCCTTCTGCCAATCTAGAAGTATTTTACAGGGAAGCCGTGGTAAACGAGGACGGCAGAATGCCCACGATAACTTTTCCGTCAGGGGCTAAAATAGAGACCAACAATGACGCGACCATGCGTTCTGGCGTCGTTGTCACCGTCTTAGAAGAGAAGCGTATAAATACAGGCGATGAAAAAATAGGGCTTCCCTCCGACTATATCTATGTATACACAGTGAAAGCCGTCTACAAGTCAGATAACCCTCTCATCGAAGATGTCCAGGTGACAACCCTGGAAAAACCTTTCACAGTTACCATTCCAAATCCTGTCAGCGACACTGGGCTCTGCTATGTGGCGGTGAAAACTTCCGAAAGTGAGCCGTGGCGTTTTTCAAGAGTCACTGACCAGATAACAAAGATAGCGAATACGGTTCCATCCAGAGCGGCTGAACAGCCAGCCCCAAAAGAATGCAAGTTCGAGCTTTATCGTGCAGGGGTGCAGTTAGCCCTGGCGATAATGAAGCCTGACGCCTTGAAACCCGAAACGGTGATAGATGGAATTGTGGCGACCTCAACCTCGGCTGTGCTGATGAATTCTAAAAGCCAGTATTGCGACGACCTTTTTGTAAAAAGCGTTCTGAAAGGGGTCAACATGGAATCATTCGACGATTCAGATCTGGTTGTCAGACTCACATACCGTAACAACAGCGAAATACCTGACAGGGTGAAAGTGAACGGGAAGCTGGTTAGACAGTCCAACTTCAATGACAGCTGCATAGAGGATGGCAGATACTCCCACTCGTTTGACATCACGAATCTTATAAGCTTCGCCAAGACATATTCAGAGGCAGAATACTCTTTCACGTTAAATATCAAAGGAATGGCGGAAGAGGATTTCCCGAAGAGATTCCTGATAGAGTTTTTCAGCCGAAAAGAAAGCGGTCTTTCGCAGCCTCTTGTCTATTCACAGTATGTGACATTCGACTCCTATAGCGATGTGCTTTTCAGTATAGCTCCTGAAAAATCCAGCTTTGCCGATGAGAATGGGAATATCTTAAAGCTCAACCCACGATTCTTCGTGACTTCCAGCCACAAATTCGACAAAGCAGACCGCGACAAGATAGCAAATTCAATCTCTGTCAGCAACCTTTCAGGGCAGAAGCTCGCCAAAATATGGAGTGAAGATGAGCTTACACTAAGCTTCGACAGCTATCTTGCGACCGACACCACTTATATTGTCACGATGGCATCAGACACAGGGATTGAAAACATCACCGTCATCGGTTTTGATGACCATAAATTTACTACAATGGGCGATGTGACTATTACTTTGTCTGATGCCGATAAGAATATCTTCGACAGTCAAAATGGTCTTTACCGAATAGATCCCGCATTCACAATTGACTTAGGCTATATGCTGGATGACGAGGATAAAAAGAAAATAGCCGACTCCATTTCCATTTCCACGGTTTCCAACAATAGGCTTGAAAAAAAATGGGATAACTCTCGACTTTCCGTTGGTATTATAGGTGGTCTGGACAGTTCCACGAACTACGTTCTGTCCATGAAAGAGCCGTCAGATGTGGAAGGCTACAGCATCAAATGTTTCGAGGATCTGGATTTCACTACCATGGACGGTATAAAGGTGGAGCTGAACTCTCCAGAAAGCAATATTTTTGACGAATCAGACAAACTTTTTAGAATAAATCCCACGTTCTCTGTAACCCCCAGTTTCTCTTTCAGCGACAACGACAAGAAAAAGATTGCAGATGCCGTTTCCGTTTCAAATATAGCAAGCTCGTCGCTGACAAAAACCTGGGAAAACGATGTTTTGAATATAAGCTTCAAAAACAAACTTGATGCGACAACAAAATATACTGTCACCATGGCTAGTGACACAGGAATAGAAGGTGTGGATATCTCTGTTTTTAAAGATTTCTCCTTTACAACCATGGACGAGATAGACGTAACCCTCGATTCCAATCATGGCAATGTCATAGACAAAGAGAGAGGTCTTTACAAGCTTAACCCTACTTTCACAGTAAAGACCAGTTATTCTTTCAAGGAGTCTGACAGGGAGAAAATTGCCAAATCTGTTTCAGTGACAGGAGTTGACAGTAGTCAGCTTGTGGTAAACTGGACTGCAAGCGACAGTTTCACACTGAGTTTCAAAGAAACCTTGAAAGACGGCGAAACTTATAATGTTAAAATGTCATCTGACACAGGAGTAGACGAAGCGTTGATAAAAGCTTTCGACAGTTTTGAGTTCACCACTAAGGGAGCTGTGACTTTCAATGTCACAACAGATCCATCCTGTATTTTCAACGAAGCAGAAAATATATACAGACTCAATCCTGCTTTCTATGTAAAACCAAGTTTTACTTTCGGCAAAGAGGACAGAAATATTATAGCCAACTCAATACACCTTTCAGGCATAGAGGACGAACGAATAAAGAAAGAATGGAACGATAATACCCTCAAAATCAGTTTCCTTGGCAAACTAGACATAAATAGAGATTATGATTTAACAATGGACAGTAGCATTAAAATAGACGGTGTAAAAGTCAAACCCTTTGAAAAAGTATCTTTTTCCACTATTGGTGCTCTTGTTATCAATATAAAAGAAAATGATGGCAGTGTATTTGACGATGGCAACGGTCTTTACAGGCTCAACCCGACTTTCACGATTAGTCCTAATCTTCCTCTGACGGAGAAGGACAAGGACAATATTGTAACCTCCATATCTGTATCTGGTGTTACTAAAAGCGAAACCACTATGGAATGGCGGAAAGACGATGAATATGAAAAGCTAATTATAGGTTTCATAAACTATTTGGAGCCTGGTCATGGCTACAGCATAAATATGGCAAATTCTATAGATGTAAGCGGAATGGTTGTTGTCGGTTTCGGGAGAATGTCTTTCAATACGATGGACAGAGTAACCGCAACTTATGAAATAGAAGAAGGCAGTATTTTTGACGATGGAAAGGGTTTCTACCGACTCGACCCTGTATTTGTCGTGACCCCAAGCGTCACTTTTAACGATAGCGACAAAGAACTCTTTGCAAACGCTGTATCTATCAAGGGTGTCGCCCATGATGCCATTAACAGAGACTGGGTCGGAAACAGTCTAAGAATCACTCAGAAGGACTATCTTACTCCGAAAACAAGTTTTTCACTCAGTCTTTCGGCTGATACTGGTATTTCTGGTGTTGTCGTAAAACCTTTCAGAGATTTTCCTTTCAACACAATGGATGAAGTCGTAGTCACTCTTGCCTCTACTACAGGGAGTGTATTTGACGAGCCAGAGCAATTCTACAGACTCAACCCCACTTTCGTAGTGACACCAAGTGTCGCTTTTAATACGACAGACAGGGCCTTAGTAGAAAAGGCGGTAAATATATCTGGTGTTGACCATGACGATCTGGTCATGACATGGGTCGGCGACAGTATCAGACTGGCGGTCAACCACTACCTGAACCCGAATGTTGACTATACGGTTTCTCTCAATACCACAACAGGCATAAGGGGCATTGTGGCAAAACCTTTTGCAGATTTCACTTTCCGCACCATGAGGACAATAAACATCGCTCTTGCTTCAGATACAGGCAGGGTTTTCGATGAACCTGACCAGCTATACAGACTCAATCCATCGTTCACTATAAATCCTGACTATGTTTTCAACGATACTGACAAGGCAGTAATCCTTAACGCCCTGTCAGTGGATGGAGTATCAGAAAGCAAGGTGATAAAGGCGTGGGACGGAAACATAATAAGGCTTTCGTTCGACGGCTATCTGGAACCAGATACGAGCTATGTCATAAAGCTTGGTGATTTGACAGCCATAGAAGCTATAAGCTTCAACAAGTTTGCGAACCATGGCATAAAGACAATGCCAGTCATAACTTTCAGCATAGACCACAATGGCAATGACCTGTTCGACGCATCGCCGTCCCACACAAGATACAGGCTCAATACCTCGTTTACCGCAACGTCTACCTACGCTTTCACCAGAACGAGCGACTGGCAGCAGATATTCGACGCAATTTCTGTATCTGTCATAGACAGCGGCAAGGTCACGAAGAACCATGGCACAAACAATGTAGCGATAGGTTTCACCGAATATCTGACACAGGGCACAACTTATACCGTTTCTATGACCGATCCAGGAATGGACGGCATTCTTGTGACTCCTTTCCCTGCAAGAACAATAACCACGATGGAAAGAGTCACCCTCACGCTAGCAACAAACGCAGGAAGCTATTTCAACGAGTCGGAAGGGCTTTATATGCTGGACCCAACATTTACAGTCACTTCTACTTATGACTTCAACACCTCCGATAAAGCTATTATTTCATCTTGTCTGCTAGTTTCCGATCTGGCAGAAAGTGGAATGTCAAAAACATGGAGTGGTACAAGCCTCGGTCTTTCATTCGTCGGCGAGCTAGATGTAGGCAGGACTTATACCATATCCATGGCCGACCTTTCCGCAATAGAGGCTATCGACATAGAAGTTTTTCCACAAAAAGTATTCAACACAGTTGAAAACAATACCCTTACAGTCCGCCACTACCAGATGAACATCGACAATAATAACTATACACTGTATGAAACAGAAAATCTGAGCAGAAGAGTCAAGAGTGACCAGGCTCCATCAGTCAAAACTTACACGGGTTTTACTTCTCCTACAGCAACGACCATAAATATAAGTTATAATTCAACAAATGAAATAAACTACTACTATTCTAGGAACAGCTACACGCTAACAGTAAACAAGGGAACAGGTATTTCTACTGTTTCTGGCGATGGCACTTACAAATTCGGCAAAAGCGTGACAGTTACAGCTACTTGTTTGGCAGGCTATCAAACCCCTGCATGGAGTGGTTACACAACCGCTTCAACTTTCACAATGCCAGCAATTAATACTACTATGACAGCAAATGCTTCTTTGATTAAATATACTATAACTTATAATTATGATGGTGGATCTGCAACAAATGTTGACAATTACTATGTTACTACAAATACTTTTACTTTGGTTAATCCAACTAAAAGTGGTTTTACTTTTGTAGGTTGGACAGGCAGTAATGGAACTAAAGCTCAAACTTCAGTAAGCATAACTAAAGGATCTACAGAAAATAAATCATATAAAGCTAATTGGTTAAATAATTCTGTCGTTGGTGGTTCAGTTGTTACTTATGGTGGCTGTAGATTGGTAGTTGTAAACTCGGCAATGAGTTGGACTGATGCAAGAAACTACGCTATAGCTATGGGTGGTGAATTAGTAATGATTAAAAGTGCTGATATGCAAAACAAGGTAATGAGTTATCTTGCTGGCAATGCTAATTCTGACTTTTGGATTGGTTTGAACGATGCTGCAAGTGAAGGAACTTGGCGATACAATGACGGCACTTTGGCTGGAACAGGAAATGGAAGCTCTGGAGGTTTTTCTACTGCTAGTGGTATGTATACAAACTGGAATAGTGGAGAACCAAATAATTCTAGTGGTGAAAATTATGCAGAGTTTTACAAAGGAACTGGACTGTGGAATGATTTAAACGGTAGTCAAGCTTTACCATTTGTTGTTCAATTTGGAACACCATAATTTATTATTGTGGCAATTGAATAATAATAATAATAATTACCACGGCCCTTTCAGAGCCTCGAAATGCAAATAATGCACTCAATAGAAAAGAAGATTTTAAAACAATTATAAAGATGTAAACTTAAAATGTAAAAACAACAAAAAACCCCACTTGTTTATAAAAACAAGTGGGGTTTTTGTTTGCTTTAAGCTTATTTCATAGAATAAGTATACAAATAGTAATTATCTTCAAAAGAATGGAAAGTTAATACTCTTCCATCTGGACAAGCCACTCGATGACGCGGAAGATTAGGAGACATAAAAGGTTTAGACAAAACATCAATTTCTTTTAATACTTCACCATTTTGATTGCACTTGTAAATTCTATCTCGATAAATAATGCCTTCTGGATTACAAGCAACTAAGCCAAAGTATATATTGCCATCTTTGTCAAAACCGTAGATATTACCACCCTTATATTCTACATCTTCATAATCTTTATATGGAAATTCAACTATAACTTTAATCGTTTTTCCATTATTAGGTCTAACAAAAAGTTTTGCAACCTGACCACCATAGCAATCTAGCCCCCAAACTCCTTTTTCTGACGAATAAACACTCAGAGTCTGATCTGATTCATATACCCCTAGTAAATCCCCATCAATAGATAGTTTTACCTTTCCATGAGACAAAGGACTATCTATTAGCAAAGTATTTTCAGAAACAAATTCTAGAGAGTTGGCACACTGAAAACCCGAAATATTTTTAATTAGATTTCCATTATCATTAATTATATAAACGTTACCTACATTTTGATTTAACAGTGCTATTTTGCCTTTCTTATTAAAAGCAAAATCAGATATAAAACCCATTTCTTGCTTTATTTTAATATGTTTAAGTAATTTACCAGACTTAAATAACTTTAAACCCCTATTGATAGAATCTAGAATCCAAACTTCATCTGAATTTTCAGTTGGTCTGAATGCCATCGGCACACCTTGACACTCTTTTTTGGAGTCTTGGTCTTCTCCACCGACATTTTCTGGTTTTAAGCCATAAGGAATACGCATAAGCTCATCAGCTTCATGAGCATCATACATAGTCTTATAATATCTAAGATGGTTTATAAGTTTAAATTCTTCTTCATGGGCATCAGCTAACACCCCACCCATAAGAACAGCAAATAAAACCAAAACAGTCTTTTTAAGCATTTATCAGAACCTCAAATATTACCTTTTGGGTGGGAAACCATTATAAACTGATCTTGGGTCTACACTTTGTCCGTTAAGATATACGCCCATGTGCAAGTGAGCTCCTGTAGTCCATTGTCCTGTGTTGTCAGATAAAGCAACTTGCTGACCAGCTTCAACTCTATCGCCAACGCTTACATTAAAACTCTGCAAATGGCAGTAAAATGTTTCGTAACCATTATCATATCTGATTTTAACATAGTTTCCTCCGCCTGGTTCAAAAGCTGCGGCAATTACAGTTCCATTAGCCATAGCGTTTACTCTAGTTCCAGAACAAACAGGAATATCTATTCCATGATGGAAACTATGTCCAAAAAGATCTCTTGGTCCATATTCAGAACTTATCCAACTTGGCATTGGTTCACATGGTGATGCACTACCCCATCCGCTAGAATCTGTAGATTGCCCATTAGCAATAACTCCTCCAGTAACAGTACCGCCATTATTTCCATTATTAGACGTATTGTTAGGAGTAACAGTATTTCCTTTGCTACCTGTAGGTAGTGTTAAAACCCAACCTGCATAAATCAAATTTGGATTTGAAAGCAAACTAGGATATTTATCTTTATTAAGTTCTACAATTTCAGGCCATCTACTACTATTACCCATCTGATTACCTGCAATTAAACTTAAAAAATCTCCTGGTTTTACTGTATATTCTACAGTTCCAGAACCTTCTTCTTTTTCTTGTTCTTCTTGTTCTTCTTTATTTTCTTCTTCTTCTTTATTTTCTCCAGTTATGACTTTAGCTGTTTCTATTTCTATTTCTCCTGGATCTTCTGCTACAAACTTTTCTTCGCTAGTTACAACTTCAGCTGATTCATCAAAAGGATCAACTGTTGCACAAACATTAGTTAAGTTAGGATTAGTAGCAACACCCAATGCTAGAATAAGGCCTGATAGTAAAACACAAGTCTTTTTCATATAAAAACCTCACATTTTTATTTTCATTATATCATACTTAAATTTATTCAAAAAGTTTATTTTTTTTATAAAAAATGTACACAATTTATATAAAGATAAACTAGAAAAGATAAGTGTGTTATGATATAGTTTATTGTTGAAATTAAAGTTTATATATGGAGATATAAGATTAACATACATCTTACATCTATCTAAAAAACATGGCAAAGAAATTTGAAACACCTGCTAGAACATTAGAATTACTGGTTGACATACAAAATCTGCTAGCAACTAGTGGAAACTCGAAAAAAATGATGATTGGCTACAATGATCAGTCATTTAAACAAAGCCAATCAAAGTATTGGTTTGAAGAAGACGAAAAGGTTCTTTTACCACTTCTAAAAATGCTAGAAAAAGAATTTGGATTAAATGCTATAGGAGTAATTCAAAAAGCGGCACCAGGCTATAATAATGAGATAATTTATTCAAAGAGAAGTCCTGATGGCGATTACGATAGTAGTCTTCAAGAGCTTCTTGAGCGACGAATGAATATTATAGACACAAAAAATTCTGATTTAGATGCCAAACATAAACTAGAGATACATACAGATGAAGATCCAATAGCGTCTAGTTTTGGTCCGATAGTCTTTCCTTGTTCGATAAACAATAATTTCAAAAAAGATTTAAACGAAGAAGATATAACTTTTGGTTATTTAGGCATTATTCCAACTCAACAACAAGCAATGGAAATGTTTAACGAACAAGATAATGGAATGATGCGTCTAGTAACCATGATAGCAAATAGATTAGGTCTATATTTCAGTCATTTGAATCTTACAAGAAGGAACGCTTTGAATGACCGTCTAAAAAAGACTGTCGAAGTAATAGATACAAGGTTAAGTTTTCTTGATAATCCCAACGATACAAAACAGATTTTAACAGATCTTGCCGATTTTATAACCAAAGTTTTCAATCAACATTCAGGAGTCATTTATACTTATCACCGAAACAAAGATTATCTAGAAAAAACAGTCAGTCTTGACTCATGGATTCCAGATTTACTAACTGCTGAAGAGCTTTATTCAAAGCCTGAAATATTAGATGCCATAAAAAAAACAAATACTTTTGATAACAGCAAAAAAGAAATTGACGTTCCTGTAAGATATGTATTTCCTATAACTTCGACATATAGCCAATATGCTAGAGCAATAATAATATTTGAATCAGAACTAAATCCACAACTAACAAAAGATGAAATCGATATTATTTCATATAGGTTAAAGGAAAAAATTGGTTTTCACTTGCAAGCAGCCGATAGTTTTGCAAACAGAATATCATCTATATCTGAATTTGAAGATTTGATAAAAAACATATCAGATCCAAATATAATGCAAGACAAAATGATAAACGTTATTTCCGATCATCTAAAAGTAGATATTATTTCATATATGGAAGTAGATCCGACTCGAAAATACCTTATACTCAAAAAAGGTCATGGTCACTCTAGTAGCGTAGTTCCGAATGTAACAAAACAGTTAATAGAAAATTCTATTTCTGGTTTAGTGGTTAAATATGCCAAAACTTTGTTTATAAAAGACTTGCGTGATATTGAAGAAATAAAGAATAATTTTCCTGAAGAAAGCGAAGAAAATTTAAAAAAATTATTTTCAGAACAGCATGACACTTATTATCACACAAGGTCAATGCTTTCAGTTCCTTTAATCACAGGCATCGGTAATAGCAACAGAAAAGTTACTGGTGTAATAAATGTAAATAACAAAGATAACTTAAAACCATTCACTTTAGGCGATAAAAATTTCTTAGAAGCTATTTCTAATCTTGTTGCAGCAGGCATAAACAATGTAACTTATCTTAGCGAAGCAAAAGAACGAGAGCTGTTAAACAAAAGTGCTAGAGAGATACAAATGTCTTTAATGCCTACAGAAAAAGACTTTAAACGTCTACCTCCAGAATTAGACATTTACGGTGAAAGTATTCCTGCAAAAGAAGTTGGTGGTGACCTATTTGAAACAGTTAACCTATGTGATGGCAGATTATTAGTAATTCTTGGAGACGTATCAGGAAAAGGTTCATCGGCTGCGATTATTATGGCTATAGCTCAAACAATTATCAAAACCCTTGCTCCTGAAGAAGCTAACTTAATTAATATTTTAAAGAAAGCCAACAAGTATCTTTCTGCTGAAATGGAAGGAATGGATGGAAAATTTGTTACGTTGCAACTTGTTGCTATGAATATAGCTACTGGTGAATGTGAATTTGCTTCAGCAGGACATGGACCTCTATTCGTCAGACTTCAAAACAATAATACCGAAATTCCACCAAAATTAGGTATGCCTTTAGGATTATTCGACCCACCTTTAATGAATTTTGAAAGCTTGATGTTTAAGTTAAATCCAGGTGACTCTTTTGTAATGTTCACAGATGGTCTTTACGAAGAAGTGAACCCAAACGGTGAAATGTTTGGAACAGACAGAATAAAACAAATAATGACCCAAACAGCGAATGAAAACGCAAAAACTCTTACCAAATCTCTAGTTGCTGCTTGTCAAGATTGGCGTGAAGGAGCAGATGCTCATGACGATCTAACTGTTTTGTCTATCAAATATAGAGGAAGAAATAAAAATGAATAAAAACACATCAAAAAACAAAAATATATATGCAAAATTAGCAGAAAAAGCTGCCGAATCCACAGACCTTCATCTTCTCATTAAAAATATAATAGCTGAAACTCTTGACTATATGCAAGCTGCTTCAGGCTCAATTATGGTTTATGATAATGAAGAAGATAGCCTTAAACTTTATGCTTCTTCCTCCCACCCTTTACTAAGTAAAGATAAAATAAAAAGCAAAACAACAAAGGTTTCAAAAAGTGATTCTATCGCAGCTAGAGTTTTCCAAACAGGAACTCCTATAGTTTGTGCAAAAATGACTAACAAAAATAGCTCAAAACTTAAAGCAGCACGTTCAAACGATGAAGGTTCATTTTTATCTATTCCCTTAACATTAACTAAAAAAACCATCGGAGTCATGAATTTTAATCGCACCCCTGACCAACCTTCGTTTACAGAAGATGATTTAACAAAAATAAGCGGGATAAACACTTTAATAGCTAGTCTTATAGACAAAGAAAACCTCTTAGAAAGAATTGAAACAAACAGAAAAGAAATTACCGCTCTATATCAAATGTCTAATATGCTTTCTGAAGCCAATGATTTTAAAGGAAGACTAGAAGAATTTTTAACAAAACTTGCAAATGAACTTGGAATGAAACGTTCTGCCATTATCAGAACAATTAATACAAAATATAAAGATAGTATAAAGCAAAAACTAGAAATAATAGCCTCTCATCGCCTAAATAAAAATCAACTGGAAAATATGTTCAAATCAGCAACAGAAAAAATTCGTCATAAACTGCTTGAAACATCGGTTTATGATGCTAATAACGAAGACGTTCCTCTTACACTTTTGTTTGACGATGGAAATGAAAGCAGTGAAATGTATTGTATTCCACTATTTGTTGAGGACGAAGGACTATATTTTTTGATAGTAAGTCGTGATTTTGTTGAAGATGATGAAGCTCAAGCAAAGAAACACTATAGATTTTTACAAGTTATTTCTCATAATATTTCTAGTGCTATAACTAGAGAAAAAATGCTAAAAACGATATGGAATAACCAAGAAATACTAAGAGAAAGTGCAGAAAGAAACAAAATCTTTTTTGAAATGAGTAAAGATTTAGGTTCTTCTCTAGATCCTTACATTATTTTGCAAAAAGCTTTTAACCAGTTTAACAAAGTCATATCATTTACTACTATTTCAATATTGTTATATGATGATTTAGATGCCACATATAAATTGATAGTTCAACCAGCAGAGCCAATATCTTTAAAATATCAGAACAATCTAACCGAAAAGATTGTTAATCTTTTCAAAGACTACCCTTGTGAACCAATTCTTACAAAAAGTAATCTAACAACTCCAACTTTCTTCAATCCTCAAAATCAAGGGAATAAACAGATAACTACATTTAAACATGAATTACATTTACCTATTATTCTTGGAAATAGCGTTAAAGGACTCATTCATTTAGCACGAAAAGGCGATGAAGAATTTACATCGCATGAATTAGACATAACTTCACAATTTACAGGAATATTTATAACAAGCATAAAAAATGCTTTAATTCACAAACGTACCGAAAAATTAGCTTTCACTGATCCTCTTACCGAATTATATAATCATAGGTTTTTCCAAGAAACGCTTTCTCAAGAATTTACAAGATCTCAAAGATATAAAAAGCCACTTTCTTTAATGATTATAGATATTGACTTCTTCAAAAAGTTTAACGATACTTATGGGCATCTTGTCGGCGATAAAGTATTAAAGCATGTTTCCGCTATATTTAAATCTTCAATGCGTGATAAAATAGATACAGTAGCAAGATATGGTGGTGAAGAATTCGGTGTTATACTTCCAGAAACTTCACTAGAAGGAGCAATTACTTTTGCAGAAAGAATTAGACGCAAAGTTGAAGAATCTTTTATTGAAGAAGGAGATAAAAAATTAAAAGTCACTCTATCAATAGGAGTTTCTTGCATTTCTGTAACTAATTGCACAAAGACATCAGATATTATTGAAGCAGCAGACCAGGCGTTATACAAAGCAAAAGCAGAAGGAAGAAATCAGGTTCAAGGTTACAACGAACCAGAAGTAATCTATGAAAAAACTCATTAAAAATAGCAATATTCAAAACGATAATTTTAACAGACTAACAAATATATCTGAAGTTTCTTTGGCTCTTTCAGCCAACAGAGATTTAAAAGAAGATTTGGTAATGATTGCCAAATCAGTAAAAGAAGCAGTTAAAGCTGATGAAAGTTATATCATGATTTTAAATCGTGAATTATATCAGCTAGAATTCTGCACTGCTTGTGGAAAGCGTAGAAGACGACCATCTTTTATTAAATGCGAAGATCACCGTAACGAAATACATACTTTGAAAGAATTTGGTTTTATTCCAAGTCCTGGTTGCGGGCAAACAGCGAATCCAAATCTTTCTGGAGAGAATTTATCTGTTTATAGAGCTTTTGAACTAAAACAAAGACTTATATTCACTGGTGATCCAAATGATATTATTTTTCAGAATACACCGTTCAAATCGGCATTGTTTATTCCTTTAAAAACCAAAACTCAATGTCTAGGTTTGTTAGTTGTAGCTAATATAAACCAAAACAAAGTGTTTTCTGTAAACGATTTGGAAGAAGCTACTATTTTTGCTAATCTTGCCGCTCTAAAAATTGAACATACTGCTCTTTTAAAAGATAGGGAAAAACAGCTCAAACAAGCTGAACAACTTAATTTTCTTGCAAAAAAACTTTCAACTTCCAGGACTTTTGAATCTTTAATTGGTCATACCTTTGATTTTTTATTGGAAGAAACAAAATTTGACATAGGTGTTGTTAGTTTGTTTTCTAGAGAAGATGAAGAAAAAAGATTTTACGTATCAAATTATTCGTTGCAACCTCATAAGCTGAATGCTCTTTCAGCCCATATTAATGAGATTTATCAAATGGTTGCCATATCGAAAGAACGTCAAATAAAACGTCAACAATTATTACTTTCTGGTCAGAAACTAGAATCATCAAAACCCTTTAGCGGAAAACTAAAATCTTTTTTAACTGTACCCTTAGTTTTTCAAAAAAAGAATGTAGGATTGATAACACTAGCGAGTTTACGTAAAAACGCTTTCACAAGAGAAAATTTCAGAACCTTAACAACAATATCTAGTTTACTTGCGACTTCAATTGAAAATGTCAAAATTAATCTAGATCTTGAAAAACATATAGATGAAGTTTCAATTTTGTTTGAAATATCACAATCCATTACATCAACACTCGTATTAGATGAAGTTTTAGATTCTATTGTTAGTTTTTCTATTGAAATGATAAACGCTCTTCGTTGCGAGTTAAGACTTTTAAACAAAGAAAGCAATGCCTTAGAAGTAAGAGCATCAAGAGGCTTATCCAAATCCTTTCTGACTTCAAAAGCTATAAACAAGGGCGAAAGTGTTATAGGAAGCTGTTTTGAAAAACGCAGACCTATATCAGTTACAGATGTAAGGAAACTAACAGATGACCCACTAGCGAACATTATGAGGAAAGAAAAAATAGCTGGTCTTTTAGCAGTTCCAATAATTCTTCACAATAAGTCTATCGGAGTCATTACAATATATACAAGCAAACCTAGAAACTTTTCTCAAAGTGAAATTGACTTACTATCAACTTTTGCTTCACAAGCAAGCATAGCCATAGAAAACGCTAGACTCTATGCCAATATGAAAGAACAGTATATGTCAATGGTTATGGCTTTAGCGGCCGCCATAGAAACCAAAGATTCCTACACACATGGACATAGCACAAAAGTAATGGAATATGCTGTAAAAATAAGCAAAGAAATAGGACTTACAGAAGATCAAATTGAAACAATACGTTATGCTGGTTTATTACACGACATAGGCAAAATTGGCGTAAAAGATGTTATTCTTGCCAAACAGGGCAAATTAACAGATGAAGAAATCGCTGAACTTCGCAAACATCCCGAATACGGTGCAAATATAATGGAACACGTTGCCATATTAAAAGATATTGCTCCATTAACCCTATATCATCACGAAAGATATGACGGCCATGGTTATCCTTTAGGTCTGAAAGGAACGGAAATTCCATTAGGAGCAAGAATTCTAGCTGTTGCAGATACTTATGATGCAATGATAGCAGACAGACCTTATAGAAAAGCATTTCCTTTTGACTATGTAAAAAAGGAAATGATAAAAGCGGCAGGTTCTCAACTAGACCCATCTTTAGTAAAGGTCTTTTTCGACATACTAAAAAGAGAAGGTAAAGACAGGTAAATTAAAAATGTCGCTTTCAATGAAGATTCAAGGACTTTACTCCCAAAGTTACCTTGATTTACTAACCAAAATAGGCAATATAGCTTACGATATGGAACTAAAAGCCTATACTGTTGGTGGTTTTGTCAGAGATTTACTTCTTCAAAAACCAAATTATGATATTGACATAATGGTAGAAGGCGATGCTTTACCTTATGCTGTAAAAGTTGGACAGGAATTAAACGCAGAATGTAAGCTTGTAGAACGATTTCATACTGCTCATATATATTATAAAGATTTGACTATAGATTTTAGTTCTGCTAGAAAAGAATATTATGGTAGGCCAGGTGAGCTTCCAATAGTTTCTTTTAGCAACATAAAAGATGACCTTTACCGCAGAGATTTTACCATAAATGCAATGGCAATGAGCATTACCCCAGACAAACCTTTTGAACTAGTTGATTTATACAAGGGGAATTTAGACCTAGCAGAAAAGAGGATAAAGATACTTCATCCTAGAAGTTTCATTGACGACCCTTCGCGATTATATAGAGCTGTTCGTTTTGCCGACAGATTTGGATTTTATTTAGAAGCTAATACTGAATATCAATTCGATAAAGCCTTGTGTATAAATGCTCCAAAAACATTAAGTATAAAAAGAATTGCAGCAGAAATAGACAAATGCTTTCAAGAAAAAAATCCACTTACCTTATTAAGTAAATATCAAACTTATGGATTATTAAAATATTATCATAAATCTTTTATAGAATATAGTCATCCAACATTCTCTTTTGGTATTGTTTCAGCTTTAACCACCAGGATGAAACGAAATTTTCCTCAAATTTCTGAAAATGCCATTTTTTGGGCCTTACTACTTTCAAATATACCAGAGGCAGAAGTTAAGCAATTACAAAACAATTCTGGACTACCACATTCTGTAGGGAATCAAGTTTCTGAAGCATTAGACACTTGGGCAAACATAGAAAACAAATTGCAGATTGCAAAAACTAACTTTGAAATATATAAAATTTTAAAAGACACTTGCCCAGAAGCTTTAGCTTTGATATATCTAAAGAGAAACAGTAAAGATATTGAGAACAAAATATGTATCTATATAGATAAACTAGCTTCTATAAAACCAATTATTACAGGAAATGACCTTATAGAAGCAGGGATAAAGCCTGGTCCTCAAATTAGACAAATACTAGATAAAATTGTCGAAAAGAAAATAGAGGGCATTGAACTTACAAGAAAGGAAGAGATAGACCTTGCCAGAACAATACAGAATATATGAATTTAAAACAAACAACAATAAACAAAATATTAGAGATAAAGTAATCACTTACTTACCAACCATAGGAATAGTATTAATTGCTTTAATAGGACTATCATTATTTGGTCACATAACCAAAGGTTTAACTCAAAAGCTTATTATTTACCCTATTTTTATAGTTTCATTGGTCTTACATGAACTATCGCATGGATATATGGCTGATTTTCTTGGTGATCCGACTCCACGCCAAAGCGGAAGATTAACTCTAAACCCCTTAAAACATCTTGATTTATGGGGAACTTTATTATTCTTAATTTGCGGTTTTGGTTGGGCTAATCCTGTTCCTGTTAATCCTAATTATTTCAAAAAACCAGATAGAGCCATGGTTTCTGTAGCATTAGCAGGACCAATGTGCAATTTAATACTAGCTATAATAGCTGCATCAATCTGCAAACTCATAATAATGTTTCAACTTGATGTGAATATCGTAAAAATTATTAGTCCAGTTTGTTTTTTTACTTCTTATATAAATATTATGTTAGCTGTTTTTAATCTAATACCTATTCCGCCATTAGACGGCTCTAGGCTTGTTCATTATTTACTACCTGTTCAATATAAAGCTAAATATTATCAGTTCTCTCAACAGTATTCTATCATTATCTTTATTCTTGTTTTTATGTATGCTGGAGAAATGATAACACCAATAACCAAGCAGTTAATTCATAATCTTTATTCTTTATTTGGTCTTAGATTATTCTAATAATTGTTTTGTCTTACATCAATACCTTAATAAAATAGAGAAAATTGCCGATATTCCAAAAAAAGAGTGTTCGCTTGGAGGCAATATGTCTGACAGAATATTTGGCAAAAATCTCAAAAATGCATCTTTATCTAATAAAAGGTTACTATTTTGGGGCGGTGGAACAGCCTTTAAAATAGCTTTATTATCAGCTTATTTTTCTGTTATTTCTGCTATGCCATCAAATGCTGCTTTATTTGGTTCAAATAGAAGTTCTAAAAACAATACAAATGTAAATACAGAAAACACACAAAAAGTATATCAAGTTAAAATAAACAACTTAAAACAAGCAAACATCAACGGAAGTAATTTAGATGCATATAGATTTGCTCAAAGTCATTTCGGACAATCAAAAGCCAAACTAGAAAAAATTTGCCGTGCTATAAGCTCAAACTACAATGACCCATCTGCCAGAGATATTCTTCAAAAAATATATGTAATCGACACTCAAATTTATTTGCAAAATATAAAAAATTCTGCTTTGTCTGTAAGTGAAACACTAAAATCAAATACAGCAATAGGACAAGGTTTGCAAGACCTAAAGCAAATAATAATGTCTCCTGGTCAACAAACATTAGAAACTCTAGATAAAACTATAGATAAAGTAAGATCTGTAAATGCCACCCAACTTTTAACAAGCCAGAAATACTTAGCTTGTCTAGAAAGCATGGCAGAAATGGCTAGAGCTTCCTATGAAAGTTATGAAATAATACCTTCTCTCAATATGCCTGAATTAGATATGTTTGTCCAAGCTTCTAAGCAGTTGATGACCAATATACGCTCTCATAGCGAGTCATTCAAAGGTTTGATTCTCAATGTCAAAAGCAGTAGCGAGCAAATAGATTCTGGACTTATCGGTATAAAACAAACAATAAAAGAAACTTTACGCTTTTCTGACCATTTTGCAATCAAACAGTTTCCATTAATAAATCTTCCACAACCATCTAGAGAAAAAATATTCGTTCAGATAAATTCTCTTGTGAATACGGTAAAAGGTGTAGACAACACTATTTCAATCGGAGATTCCCAAGTAAGAAACTCTTCGCAACAATTCACCCACCTCGTTGCAGCTTTTATAGATAAAAGTACAGAAAGTATGAAATATAAAAAAGAAGATTTTTCTGAAAAAGCTCAAACTCAAATATCTACTTATGCAAGAAACCAAGTCTGTGGTCTATTTGTAAGAATAAAAGAAGATATGGGGGCAATGAGAAATGAAATGGAACTAGCTGGTAAAGCAAATGGGAATTTGCAACCAGTTGTTAATATGGAATCAAGAAGCGAATATATCGCTCGAAAAGCAAAGTCAGCCGCTGAAGAAAAACTTCCACTATTTTTACTTGGCGGAAAAGGCGAAAGAAAAACATCTATAGTTTCAGCAAAAACTAGCCAACCTTTAATAAAACCTTCTACTAATATTAATACTAATACTACAAATAATGATTCGTTTAATGATTCGTTTGCTGCTTCTAATTCAGATAATTTTGATGTTCCTAGTGGATTCTTTGCTGTAAACAAAAAATCAAATAATAACCTAACAAATAATTCTTTCAATTCATCATCAAAGACTGGTTTTGAAGATCCTGAATTTTTCGGTGAAAACGACTTTGCTTCCATTCAAAATAAAGGTTCTGAATTTATGACTTCTGAAATGAATATACTTCAAGAAGAATTAGGAAACGACTTTTTCTTTGGAAATAGCGGTGAGAATATTAGCAAAAGCAGTATTTTAGCTAGTACAGATGAAGATTTACCTAGTTACGGAGTCGATGATGAATATGCTTCAAATGATAGCGATGATAAGGCGGAAATGCAACTTAGCTACGACAACTTATCTACTGGAAGTGACCCAGAAATAGAAATGCTTAGACTAGATTCTAATCCTTTAGATAGTCAAAATGATGAGATGATACCCATGATGAAGTATGACAATAATCTCTTTAACTTTGACGAACTAAAAGATGAGTAATTATTATTTCCCTTGTAACTCTTTTAATTTTTTTCTAATTTCTGCATTATTTGGTTCTAGCATCTGAGCTCGACTAAGAAAAATTATAGCCCTATCTTTATCTTTTAGCTCAGAAGCTAGCTTCATTAGAATTTTAGCATGCTCTGGTGAGTAAGTTGTTTGAAATTTACTATCAGCAAGTATTTTCTTTGCTTTTGTTGAATCAATATTGAAATCAAAACTTGGTATAAGTCTTTTTAAATATAAAAGATGTTCATCTGCATCTGGTCTACTTGAATCATATTCCTTTGAAAGAATCATAGCCGCAGCAGAATCTTCAAATTCTCCCCTACCTGCTAATACAAAAGCTAATCCTCTAAGAGCTGAAGCAAAATCTTCTTCATTGTTAGCATATTCTAAAGCTGATTCATAAGCTACCTGTGCTTTTATTATATCAGCATCAATTCCAGAATTCATAAAGATAAAACCTCGTTCACAATAATAACCTGAATGAACTGGATTCCAAGAAATGCATTTTTGAATATTATTTATAGCATCTTTATAATGCTTATCTTGAAAATCTAATACAGCAAGGAAATAGTATCCGTCAGCAATAGGTTCTTCAACCCAAACAACTTTCTTTTTGTTATCTTTATTTTTAAGTAAATAAAGCTCTTTTTCAATATTAGAATAAAAATTCTTGTATTCAGTAGTGTTGTCGTCTTTATATTTACTTGAAAATGCAGCCATATCCTTAGCTATTTTTCTAGCTTCTTCAACATTTCCACTTCTCAAACGTTCAACAAACACACTCATCATTTGATTATTTTTATCTATAACACCATCGCTTTGAGCTTTTTCTTGTGCAAAAGCAATATTAAAAGAGGTAACAATAAATGTAATAACTAGAATTTTTGCAATAAATTTTATAACCATTAAACCAATACTTCCTATAAAAATATATTCTTTTATAAACTATATATTCTTGAAAATCAAATTTAGGGCAGTCTTACAAACCCTTTGTCTAACCATTTCTCTGCTCCCTGGCCAGTCCACAAAATCAGTAGCAATCACATTCGGACCAACTAATGCAATCCAAGCTGTACCAGGACGTTTTCCTTCTAAAGGGGCTGGTCCAGCAACTCCTGTAGTAGAAATTGCCCAATCAGTTTTTAACATTTTTTTTGCATTTTCAGCCATTTCTATAGCAGTTTCCTTTGATACCGCTCCATAAGTTTCGATAGTTTCGTGTTTTACCCCTACTAACTCTTTTATTTCATTAGAATAAGAGGTAATAGAACCTTTGAAACAACTGCTTATTCCTTCACAAGAAGTAATTTGAGACGCTAACATTCCACCTGTTAAAGACTCAATACAGCAAAAACTTTGTTTTTTCTCATCTAATACTTTTTTTATTACAGAAACAATCGTATCATCATCAAATCCAAAAACATATCCTGTAAGAATATCACAAATATCTTTAACTACTGGTTCTACTATTTGTTTTGCTTCTTCAATATTGTTGCTTACAGCCGCAACTCTAATGTCTACCCCCACTCCTCTTGCATAAGTTCCAACTCCTGGAACAGCCAAATTTGTATATTTTGCTATTTTTTCGGTTAAGAATGATTCTCCAAGACCTATTGTATGTATTATTTTATGGAAAAGACATTTGTTACTCACTGGTAATTTATCTTCTACTTCTTCTATCCACATTCTTGTCATTTCTTGTGGTGGACCAGGCAAAGTAATAATAATTTTGCCATCTTTTGTCTTAACAAACCAGCCTGGCGCCGTTCCTATCGGATTAGGCAATGTAACAGCACTAGGAATAAGCCAAGCCTGTTTTGCATTATTAGCTGGCATTGGTCGTTTTCTAAGAGCAAATTTTTCCTTTAATTCTTCGTATAATTTTGAATCTATATAAGGCTCTTCTCCAACATATTTTGCTATAGCTTCTCTTGTCATATCATCATCAGTAGGTCCAAGACCGCCACCTAGTATAGCAATATCAGATCTGGTCAATGCATTCTTTATGGTTTCTACGAGCCGTTCTAAATTATCTCCAACGGTAGATTTTCTATAAACTGTAATACCTAAATCTCTAAGTCTAGTGCTTAAAAAAGTAGCATTTGTATCTACAATTTCACCCAATAGAAGTTCTGTTCCTACACTGATAATTTCAGCCACAAGATTTTCAGACATAAATTCCTCTTGTTATCATAAAATATGATTTATATTATACGCTTTTTTATAATAAAATAGTTAATTTTTGTTTAATCATTTCTAAAGGCTCTTTTTCGTCTAAATTCACAAAAGGAACACCTGGCTTTTTTCTAAACCAGGTTTCTTGACGTTTAGCATACTGCCTTGAATGAATCAAAATTAGCTCTTTAAGCTCATTATAGCTAATCTGTCTATCAAAATAATCCAACCACTCTCGATAGCCTATAGAGTTTAAACCAGCAGCATTTTTGCCATAATTGTCTATAATGTACTTTATTTCTGATTCTAAGTCTTCATCAAACATTTGATTAATTCTTAATTCTATTCTTCTATGAAGAATCTCTCTTGGTCTTGTTACTACAATTGGATAAAATTCTGCTTCTGGCAATAAGGATTTTGGTTTATTTTGAGAAAAAGGTTTTTGAGTTGTCGTAACAATCTCAATTGCTCTTAAAACCCTGCGAGAGTTATTTGTATCTATAGTTTGAACAGCTTCAGGGTCAAGCTTATATAATTTATCTACCATATAAGACAAGCCCTTTTCTTCTAATTCTTTCTGAAGAAAACTAGCTAATTCTGAATTACTGCCCGCTTCACCCAAACCCTCAGATATTGAAGAATAATAAAAACCTGTACCACCAACTAAAATTGGTAGACAATTATTTGCCCAAGCTCTTTTTATTTCTTCAACAGCTAATATTGCATAATCAGAGGCATTAAACTGTATTGTAGGAGAAACAAAATTAAATAACTTATGCTCAACCATCTCTTTCTCTTTTTGAGTCGGAGAAGCGGTTCCAATAAGCATATCTTTATAGATTTGACGAGAATCGCAATTTATTATTATTCCCCCATACTTCTTTGCCAATTCTAAAGCAATGGAGGTTTTACCAGAAGCAGTAGGTCCAAGAATCGCCAATACTAGCTTTTTATTATTCTTTTTATCCATTCTACGCTCTTAGAAAACCTACTTCTATTTGTCTTGTAGTAAGACGTAATACTATTGGGCGACCATGAGGACAGGTAAAGGGGTTATCAGTTCTTAAAAGCTGTTCAAGCAAAGAGTTCCATTCTGGAGCTGTTAAAGGGTCTCCAGCTTTAATTGCAGCTTTACAAGCCATAGTTTTTAATAGGTCTGTTTTTATTTCAGCCATAGAACGCCCTTCCCAACCGTTTAGTATTTCTGAAAGCAAATTTTGAATACTTTGGTTATCGTTGGTTTTCTTATCTGATACAGGAACAGAAGTAACATAGAAAAGACCGTCTTCTTCTTGTTCAACAGAAAAACCTAGATTTTTAATTTGATCTAGTTGCTCTTTTATTATAAGTCGTTCTGATGGTAATAATTTTAACGGAACAGGAAACAATAAAGGTTGGGCTGTAATAGCCTTGTCTTTATATGTTCTTACAAGTTGATCAAAAAGCACTCTTTCATGTGCAACGTGTTGATCTACAATAAAAAGACCTTCATCATCTTCACCTAAAAGGTATGTATTTTTGAGTTGTGCTAGTATTTTTGGATTAGAAAGTTTTACAACAGGTGTAAAAGCACTATAAGATTGCCCCTGCAAAAGAGGTCTAGTTGTGCTAAATGTTTCTGTTGCACTTTCGTTTAAATCAAAAACTCTATTTGCATAATTAGAATTATTTGAATTTATGGTCTGATTTTGAGAAAAAGATTGGTTATCAGAAAGAGTTACTCCTGAAGGCATGGTTCTGTAAGAATCTGGCAATTTAAACTCTGGAGCAGGAGTAAACATAGAAAGATTACCATCTTCTGGCAATTCAATCGTTTTTGTTTCGATAGTAGGATCTAATTCTGGTTGAAAATCTATTGATGTTTGTGTGGAAGTCTGTTGCGTTGAAGCAGAAACCATCTTCAACCCCGAAAGACTTGTCTGTATTGCTTCCCAAATAATAGCAAAAACCCAACGTTCATCTTTAAAACGAATCTCTGTTTTTTGAGGATGAACGTTAACATCGATTAGTTCTGGTGGAACTCTCAAATCTAATATCAAAACAGGAAATTTACCTTTAGGGAAAAATGCAGAACAAGCCCTGCTAATAGCTTGATTCAACAGTTTAGTTTTAACTACACGTCTATTTACAAGAGTTGTAGTATAACGTGACGATGGTCTTGCCTGATTGGGTGGAGAGATGAAACCTCTGAGAGACATTCCACTACTAGCCAAAGAAGCAGGTTCTTTTAATGGAAGAAGATTCTTGGTTACTTCTGGACCATAAACAGCCAACACAGCATCTAACAAGTTGCCAGAGCCATTTGAAGAAGTTATTTTTATATTGCTTTTAGTGAATTTGAAAGCTATTTCTGGGTATCCCATTATATAGTGGCATACTATATCAGAAATTTGAGCCATTTCAGAAGCTGGGCTTTTAAGAAATTTTCTTCTTGCAGGAGTATTATAGAAAAGATTTTTAACAATAATGCGTGTTCCTTTAGGGTAAGCTTCTGGTTCTGGTCCTCTAATCTTACCACCATCTAAGGTAATTCTACAGCCAGTGGGCTCTCCTTCACAGTGTGTGGATAAAGTAACATGAGAAACCGCAGATATTGTAGGAAGTGCTTCACCTCTAAAACCAAGAGTAGTTATTGTTTCCAAATCCTCATCGTTTGAAATTTTACTTGTAGCATGAGGCATAAAAGCTAAAAGAGCATCGTTTGGAGTCATTCCTTCTCCATTGTCTGTGATTTCGATGGACTTCTGACCACCTTCTTTTATTTCTACTTCTATTTTTGTCGCACCTGCGTCTATAGCATTTTCTATAAGTTCTTTGACGACCGAAGCAGGTCGTTCTACGACTTCACCAGCCGCAATACGATTGATTACTTCGCCATCTAATATTTTTATCTTTTCAGTCGCCATACTTTTCCCTTTCTTGTTTATAATACCACCCTTTAAAATAAAAACAACAAATACCAACTACAATAAAACAAAAATTAAAATGGGATTAATAACAGCTAATCAAAGGTAAATTTATGATAAAATAAATAGCCGTTAATCATTTATATTATAATTACTTTCGTGAGTATCGTCAAATTTAATTTCACGAACATATAAATTCAGAGTTTTAGCCAATTTATAATTTTATTTACAACACTTTGTGGGTCTATGCCCAACATTGTTTTTAATTCTTTTATACTGCCATGCTGAACAAAAGAATCTGGCAATCCTATTCTAAGAAGTCTATTTGAAGCCTGTCTATCCATTAACTGTTCTGCAATCATACTTCCAAAACCGCCCTGCAAAACATTATCTTCCATAGAAACTATAGGTATATTAGAATCAATTATTTCAGATAATAAACTTTCGTCAAAAGGTTTAACAAATCTAGGATTTACTATTTTAACAGTTATTTTTTTTGTTTTTTCTAATTCTTCAGCTATCTTAATACTATCCGAATAAGAATTACCTAAAGGAATAATCATTAAATCTTTTCCATCTTTTATTAATTCTGATTTTCCCTTTTCTATAGGTTTTCTCGAGGAAGCTTCGTCATTTGTTCCTGTAGCATAGCCTCTAGGATATCTAATTGAAACAGGTGTGTTTTGCTTAGAAGCATACTCAATCATCAAAGCCAATTCAACTTCATCCCTAGGAGCCATCACCTGAATATTAGGAATAGATCTCATGTATGAAATATCTAAACAACCGTGGTGAGTCGGACCGTCATCTCCTACAAGCCCTGCCCTATCTAGACAAAAAACAACTGGCTGATTGGTTAGAGCTACATCATGAACAATTTGATCATAAGCTCTTTGCAGAAAAGTAGAATAAATAGCAACGAAAGGCTTTAAACCAGATTTTGCAAGAGCAGCAGCTAAAGTTACAGCGTGTTGTTCAGCTATCCCCACATCATAAAACCTAGAGGAAAATTCATTGGAAAACTTGGTAAGACCTGTTCCCTCTTTCATAGCTGCTGTAATAGCAATTATTTTTTTATTATTATTAGCAAGTTTACAAAGAGTGTTTCCAAAAATTTCTGTATAAGTAGGCGGAGAATCAACGGATTTTTTAGTATGCCCTGTCTCTATCTCGAAAGGACCTATTCCATGAAATTTATTGCTATGTTCTTGAGCAGGCTTGTAACCTCTGCCTTTTTGAGTAAGAACATGAACAAGTATTGGTCCTTGTCGATCTCTTGCCCTTACCAGTGCTTTTTCCATAACTTCAAAATTATAACCATCTATTGGACCAATATATTTAAACCCAAGTTCTTCAAATAACATTCCAGGCGTAAGCAAATATTTGAAACTTCCTTCTATACGGCTTAAAACATTATATAGTCTTGTTCCGAATCCTGGAATATTTTTTAAAACCTTTGATAAATAATCTTTAGGCGTTGTATAGGCAGGTTCCAATCTAAGTTTGTGCAAATACATCGCCATAGCACCAACATTAGGAGAAATAGACATTTCGTTATCGTTCAAAATTACAACAACATTATTTTTTAAATGTCCAATATAATTTAAAGCTTCAAATGACATTCCACCTGTCATGGCTCCATCACCGATAACCGCTATAGTCTTGCCTGGTAATTGTAGTTGTTCTTTTGCCAATACAAGACCTTGTGCTATAGAAATAGAAGTAGAACTATGACCAGTATTGAAAGCATCATGCTCGCTTTCTGTAATTTTTGGGAAACCACTTAAACCGTTAAATTTACGAAGAGTATCAAAGTCTTTCTGTCTACCTGTAATAAGTTTATGAGTATAACTTTGATGACCAACATCCCAAACAATTTGATCGTTTGGAGAATCAAAAACTCTATGTATTGCGAGAGTAAGTTCAACAACCCCAAGATTACTAGCAAGATGACCACCATTTTTTGAAACAACTTCAATTATGCGTTCGCGAATTTCCTTGCTTAACGCTTCTAGCTCGTTAACTGTGAGCTTTTTTAAATCTTTGGGTTCGTTGATTCGTTCGAGAAGCATTTATTTATTAAGAGCTGTCAATAAATCTTCTAATTTAATTCCGTGAGCTTCAGCAGCTTCTTCAATTGATTCACCTGCAGCTATAGCACAACCAAGACAGTGCATTCCAAATTCGTGCAATATTTCAGCAGCTTCTGGATTATTTTTTAATACTTCAGATATAGTCATTTTTGCATCAACTTTAGCCATATATTTCTCCTAAAAAGGATATAGTCAAAGTAGTTTACCACTATTTGAAAAAACTTACAAGACCGTTTAATCTGCGTCCATTCCGTGCTTTTTTAAAAGATGCCTCAATGCAAAGCGAGTTAAACCTAGTGTTTCTGCTGTTTTTAGCTTCTTACCATTATTTTCTTCCAAGACTTCTTTGATTATTTTCTTTTCAAAAGAATCCATATAATCTTTTAAGTTGAAACCAGCTTTTAGCCAAGGTTTTTCATTTTCCAAATCAGGCAAAGATGTTATTTTATCAGATTTGTTTTCTTTAGTATCAGAAGCAAAATCATTTTGTCTATCTTCTATAAACTCAATCATATTATCGCCTTTTCTAAGTTCATCTGGTAAACTGACAGGTCTGATTAAATTAGAAGTTTCAATCAACACTGCCCTTTCTATAATATTTCGTAATTCTCTAACATTTCCAGGAAAATCATAGTTTTGCATAAGCTCTAAAGCTTCTTCTGAAAAGCCAATAATTTTCTCTTTAGAAAACTCTTTTCTATACTCATCTAAGAAACTCTTTGCCAACAAAACAATATCATCTTTTCTTTCTCTTAAAGGAGGTAAATTAATTGTGAAAACATTCAATCTGTAAAACAAATCTTTTCTCAGAACCCCCTCTTTCATTTTCTCTTCAAGATTAGCATTAGTTGCAGAAATAATTCTTACATCAACGTGAATATCTGTTGTTCCACCAACTCTTCTAAACTTTCTTTCTTGAAGAACACGTAAAAGCTTAACCTGTAAAGAAGCGTCTAAATCTCCTATCTCATCGAGAAAAAGAGTTCCTCCATTGGCAAGTTCAAACAAGCCCTTTTTCTGTTTTTGTGCATCTGTAAAAGCACCTTTTTCATGACCAAATAGTTCCGATTCCAAAAGAGTTCCGCCAACTGCCGCAGCATTAATATCAATAAAAGGCTTATTAAATCTTGAACTTTGCAAATGAATCTGTCTTGCAACAAGTTCCTTACCTGTTCCTGATTCACCACGTATCAAAACGGTTGTATGGTCAGATTTCGCAGCCATAGCAATATGTTCTCGAAGCAGTTTTATTACATAATTTTCTCCTAGTATTTGAGAGAAATGCGAATCTACTCTTTCTTGATAATGTTGTAACTGACTTTTAACCAAATTAGTCTGGATAATTTTCTTTATTAGCAAATTTACTTCTTCAATAGAATAAGGCTTGGTTAAATAGTCATAAGCTCCCTTTTTCATAGCAGTTACTGCTGTATCTACATCACCATGAGCTGTCATAATAACAACTATGCTTTCAGCATCAATATTAATTATTTCAGAAAGAAGGTCTAATCCATTACAATCAGGCAATCTTACATCTAAAAAAACTACATCTGAACCCTTTTCTTTATAATACTCAAGAAAATCTTTGCCTTTTTCAAAAGTCTGAACATTATATCCTTCAGATTCCATGGCTTCTTTCAAAGTCCATTGAACCATTTCTTCATCATCAACAATTGATATATTTAAAGACATAATCAGCTCACTATTCCTGCTTGACGAATAACTTCAACAATATATGGACGTAAAGCTTCGCTTGATTTTTTAAATATGGTCAATAAACATTGATAAAGGATTTTACTTTTATTGTTAATCATTTTAGTTAAAATATGTTTTTGCAAGTCAATTTCTTGATTACTAAAAGCACTCGTAACTTCCTTTAGAGCTTCGTCAGAACCTATAGCCAAAAGACATTCTATAGCAGTGGCTCTAGATCTTTTGCTAACATCTCTTAAACCATTGATTAAAACATTAAAATACTCTAGTTTATTTGTTTCATTATAGAAAATACTATTAGCAACAATTCTTACGATACTATCTTCATCTTTTAGCATCGGTTCTAAATGTTCTAAAGCGTTTCCACCTCCAAGTTGGTATAAAGCCTTAGTTGCCGCAAGTCTAACTTTCCAGCTATTTTCTCTTGTAGAAGCAAGAACTACAGGTAAAACACTGGAATTACCAGCATTTCCAAAACATTCTATTATTTTGCTTTTTAAATCAGGATCAACTGCTTCGGGCATCAAAAGTTTTAAAGCACCATTCATTTTATCGTTGCCAATATAGCAAACAGTGCGAATAGCGCTATTTACAACTCCTCTATCTCTGTCTCTTAATAGCTCAACTAACGGATGTAAATCTTCAAGTTCAAGATACCTGTATGCAATAGCAACAGCCTTTCTTATAACAGGATCTTCGTTTTTAACATAAGAAGCTATTTCTGAAGGCTTATTCCAACCAACCAATTCATAAAGAGGAATAGCAGGTAAGTTGCTTCTAACAACAGTTGGACGCCATTCCTTAAAATCAAAAATAGGAATAGTAGAAGTTCGAATTATAGAATCTACATAAATTCCAAAATCATTAACAATATCAGCTAGTGTTTCTGCTAGATATACAGGTTTGCCTATCAAGCTCGGCTCGCAACTTACGCCTCTATTGACGAAAGTTATTTCACCCATAGAAACTCCAATAGCAATTTTTACTTTATTTTCTCTTAATAACTCAGTATTTTCTAGTAATTTTCTAAACCTTACGGTAAGCTCAAAAGCATCTATCAAAGCTTCAATAATTATATCTCTATCTTCAGTAGGTTCAAATATCCAAATACGGTTAAACTGAGTAGTTTGATAAGTATTAAATGGGAAAGAAAAAGGTTTTTCAAATACTTTTTCAGCAGAAGTAAGTATATCAACAAAGTCATTAGAATATCTTATAACATCATCAGGGAAACGAAGTTGCACAACTACAGCAACAGCTTTTGTTTTTTCTTGCGAAACAGGTTTTGCTATACCTTTTTTTAATTCTAAACGTAATCTTAAATCTTCTTCGCTACCGACTTCAAGCAAAGAAGGATTTGGATCTGATGATTTATTTAATATTTGTATTCTTGTAACTTCCGCTTGCTTACTGCTAACCTGTTTTTCCTCTTCAATATTGCTTTTTGCAGCAGCATTTCTATTGTCCAAAACTACTACATTATTTTTAGGTTTTTCAGAATAACCTTTTTCGGATTGTGGTTTTGAAACAATAGTAACGTTAGATTCTATTTTATCTTTTTTTTCTACTTCGCTAGGAGTTGTCATAACAGGTTCAGTTTTTGATTCTGTATCTGTTTCTTCTTCTCTAACATCAGTTCCGACAGACTGTTCAACTTTTACAAGCTTTAAATCTGGCTTATCTTTTACTGCTACGTTATCTATCTCTTTTTTATCTTCTGTTTCTTCTGTTTCTTCTGTTTCTTTATCATCATCATTCTCTTCTTCCTCAGACAAATAAGCATAATCACTGTTATTATCCTCTGATATAAAAGAATTAAAGATTAAAACAAATAAAACAATCACTCCAATGACAAGAACAATATAGTCCATTTTCTAATTACCTTTACTTTTTATAGCCTAATCGCTGAATCCAAAGATCGTTATGTCTCCAATCAGGACGAACTTTTACCCATAACTGTAAAAAAATATCACGTCCTAACTTTGTATTCAACTTTTCACGTGCAATTCTACCAATTTTTTTTATACCCGAACCATCTTTTCCTATAATTATCTTTTTGTGACTCTCTCGTTCGACATTTAAAGTAGCTTCTATATAAGTTTTTCCATTTTCTCTTTCGGAAAACTCCTCGACCTGAACAGCTACAGAATGAGGAACTTCTTGGTTATAAAGCCTAAGAACACCTTCTCTTATAGTTTCTTCAACTATTTCACGTTCAGTTTGATTAGTGTAGTCATCTGCTTCATAAGCATGAGGTCCTTTTGGAACAGCTCTACATAAAGCATTTAATACTTGCTTTAACCCCTTTTTTTTAGATGCTGAAATAACAAATATTTTTTTGAAGGGATAGACTTTTTCATAAGTCTTTTTTACTGTTTCTATCTTTTCTTCATCTACCAAATCGCTCTTGTTAAAAACAAGGAATAGTGGCATTTCTGGTGAAGGTTCTAATTGGCTTAAATATTCACTATCCAAGTCTAGTTTAACATCGGAAAGGTCTACAAGATATAGCCCAGCTTGCAAACCTTTCATAGTTGACATTATTTCATCATTCATATAAGCATCTAGCTTATTTTTAATCGAATGAAGACCAGGAGTATCGCAAAAAACAAGCTGTGTTTCGTTTACGGTTAAAATACCTAGAATACGTTTTCTTGTCGTCTGAGGTCTATTTGAAACAATAGAAACAACTTCTCCGACAAGAGCGTTAACTAATGTAGATTTTCCAGCATTTGCCCGTCCAAATACTCCTACAGCACCAAATCTAGTTGTCATAAGTCAGCCTTGTTAGCCTCTTTTGATTTATTTTTTAATTCTGTTGACATTTTTTTAGGACTTTTAACTTCTTTTATTTTTTCACTTTCTTCTTCAAAAATTACCTTATGATTTGGAGAAACAACTTGAATCCAAACCTGACCATTGTTCCCAAACAAATATTCTTTACCATTTTCATCTATATAAGTAGTTTTTGTTCTCGGAGAATCTTTATGCCAAGTAACTTCTGTTCTTTTACCTTTTTCAAATATCCAAGCCTTACCGCTACCAATAAAGCTTATTTCTTGTCTACCTACAGCATCTACAACTTTCATTGCTGCAACTTGTAATACAACAGCGCTAGCTTCTAAAGGCTTCTTGGTTTCTCTGTCTAAATGGAGAATATTGTTCATATAACGATGATAAACACCGTTTTCTTCCTTTATAACCAAAGTATAATTTCCATGATACCTAATATTTATATAATCACCAGGCTCTGTACCCAATTCATTTCTTATACCGTAACTTAAAGGAATAGCCTGTTCTTTCACTCTCATATCAACTCTTTTTGACATATATCTATAAATAGCTTCACCATTACCATATAGATTGTGAGGAGCTTTTCTTAATTTATCTCTAAAAAAAGGAGGAGAGTTTTTGATTTCATCAATACTTCTAATTTTAGACTTTGAGATATAAGCGTATCCCATTGGACTACCACCACAATGAACATAAAGAGCATCAACTTCTAAAGCTCTATCAACAAAATATTCCCGACAACTTCTAACAGGGCCTATCAAACCTGGCATTTTAGTAAACAAAGCCATAAATCTTGTAATACCACCTTCAACAGGTATTTCATAAACAACATCTGCTTTATAAAGACCGCTTTGTGGTCTAGCCTGATTATGATTTTCAACCATAATTGCCATAGGTCTCATATAATCACCAGTAGGAGAAACAGTTTTTTCTTTTGTTGTATTATCTGAAACAGTTGATACCGTAGAAGTTTCAGGAACACTGATAATATCTGTTTTTTTATTTCCGATTGAAGCTGGTTTTGATTCAACAATTTTATTTAAAGACTTTTCGTTAAGAATAGAGGCGGATGCAATCTTTTCATCATTTGACTTTTTGGATTCACCAATCTTCTGTTTCGCTTTTTCTTTCGCTAAATCATCGATAGAAACCCTTGCCACAATAGGCTTAACTTCACTTTTGTTTTCTTTATTTTGAGGTTCTACTTTTTTATCTAAAACTGTATCAATTTTTATGATAGATTCTTTCTGTTTTTGTTTTTCGTCTTCTTTTACTTTTCTTTCTTTATTAGAGTTGCTAACAAGAGTTTGAATATTTGCTATCATATCAGAATCATCATCGTTTTCTGCTGGTAGAGGTTTAATATTCGAATAATCAACATCTAAAGGTTCACGACTAGCTAAAGCTCTGAAATCAATAGGATTAAAATAGGGGTGTTCAATAGTAGAATAAGACACTGGAGGTAATGTTTCTTCTTTTTTATTTAACTTGTTCTCATGCTTTGCAAAAATTATAGGTTTTGCTTCAAGAAATAATCTTGATGTTTCTTCTAATAGTTCATTCAGTTTCTTTACGTAATGTAATTTCAATCTACTATCAGAAACTGCGTAAACATCAATACGGTTTTTCATAAAACCAATAAAAGACTGAAGTTTATATTCTATATCTTCTTCATCAAAAAGAGACGAGGAATTTTGATTTTCCATACCTCTCTGAATTTCTTCATTCATAAGTTTTATAGTATCTCTTATTTCAAAATAACCGCTAAGCTCTTCTAAATCGGCAAAACTAGGCAAAGCTACAGTCTGGATAAAGAAAATTAGAAGAACAATATAGAACCTATTTTTCATAAAAATATATGCCTCCGAATAAACTAACTGTTCCTATCATCATTTAAGTAGTAGTCTCTGCATCCAGATTAACTATTTCTTCAGATTTATTTTCTAATAAATTCTTATCACCACTAGGCAATGATAGTAATGAGTTATTTCCTGGTGGTTGGACCAAACCAGCCGATATAATAATTTTCATAGCATCTTCAATATCGATATTCATATCAATAATTTTACTTTTCGGCAATATAAGCAGAAAACCCGATGTTGGGTTAGGCGTAGTTGGTACAAATATTGTTACCATATTTTCTTTTTCTGGAATATCTCCATCTATTTTAACAGTAAAATCTGAAGTTACAAAGCCAATAACCCATGAATTTTCTTTAGGATATTCTAGCATTACAACACGTTTAAAATTGCTTTTATTGTTTTTTACAAAAACATCAGCAACTTGCTTGATACCACTATAAACAGATTTTACTATAGGAATCTGATTAAGGGAATTATCTATCCAAGTTATAAGTCTTTTTCCTACAACAGTATTAACAATAACACCAATCAACAGACAAAATAAAGCAGTAAGAAAAATACCCATCCCTGGGATATTATAACCCAAAGATTCTCCTATGGCACTTCCGAGAAAACTATCTGCAAACTGAAAAATAAAATAAATTATGTAGATAGTTACAGCTACAGGAACTAAAGCAAGAACACCAGTAATTAAGTTATTACGAATATATCCCCAAACTTTTATGAGTTTTTCAGATAGATGTTTTAAAGAATTATTTAGTCGTTCGTGCTTTATCATATTAAATTAGGTTATCAAATATGAAACAAACAATCAATCTTCATTTTCTGATTTATTATTAGAAAATTCTTTGTTCATTGTAAATTTAACTCTTAAAATTCTATTTCCTTTTTGTTCTATAACTTGGAATACACCTTGAGGAACTTCAAATGACTCGCCTTTTTGAGGAATACGACCAAGTTTTTCAAAAACGAAACCACCTAAAGAATCAGAATCTTCACAATTAAAATCACAACCTAATTCACTTTCTAATTCGCTTATTCCAAATCTTGCATCTATGCTATAAACATTTTCATCTAATTTTACTAAAGGTTGTAACTCATCAACATCATATTCATCATCAATTTCTCCTACTATTTCCTCTAGTAGGTCTTCTATGGTAACCAAACCTGAAACTCCGCCATATTCATCTATTACCACAGCTATATGCTGTTTTCTCTTTTTAAACTCTGCAAGCAAATCATCTAATTTTTTTGTTTCAGGCACAAAAAAAGGTGCTCGCAAAAGATTAAACAAATCGTAAGATTTTTCTATTTCTTCCAATTTGATTAAAATGTCTTTTACATACAAAATACCAACGACTTTATCTATGCTTCCATCATAAACAGGAAATCTAGAATGACCATCAGCTCTTATTGAATGAAGCATTTCTTTAAAACTTGCATTAATCGGAATACCTGTAATATCAGGTCTTGGAACCATTACTTCTCTAACTATAGTATCTCCAAATTCAAAAACAGAGCTTATCATATCTTTTTCGTCTTCTTCTATAATTCCAACTTCTTCACCCAAATCAAAATAATTATCTATTTCTTCTATACTAGATGAACCTCCGATGTGGTCATTCCAATCAGAATACTTAGGTACAAGCTTCTTAATAAGCCAAACAACAATTCCAACAACAGGATAAGAAACAAACATTATTACTGAAACGATACGGTAAGTTAGTCGAACAAATGTATAACCCCCATATATTGCGACTGTTTTAGGAATAAGTTCACCAAAAAGAACCAAAATAAAGGTTATAATAAATATGCCTGCTAAAATATCATATCCATGCTCTAAACTAAGATACTTCCTTAAAAAACCAATTGCTATAGAAGTAGCAGCAACATTACAAAGAGTATTTCCAATAAGAAGTGTTATTAAAGCACGCTGTCTGTCCGATAAAATTTTCAGAATAGCCGTAGCTTTCCTGTCACCTTCCCCTTCTAGCTTTTTTAATTTAAGAGGGGATATAGAAAAAAGAGCTGTATCAAGAGAAGAAAACAACGCAGAAAATAATACGAAAATTATAAATAATAAACCAGCAATACCATCATCCATTAGATTTTAACCCTTGTTTATAATTATTCTGAAACCCTCTCTATTAAAGGTTCCGAGGAAATATCTTTAAGCTTAATATAATTACCAATTTCACAAAGATGTTTTAAAATTTCAGCTTCTCTAACACGCATTTTTTTACAATCATTTTCTTCAATATGATCATAACCATGCAAATGTAGTAATCCGTGAATAAGCAGAATTATAATTTCAGCTTCGAGCGAATGCTTATACTCTTCTGCTTGTCGAATAGCTGTTTCAGTACTAATAACTATATCTCCCAACATTCTTATTTCAGGAACGAAGTTTTCTAATTCCATTGGAAACGAAAGTACATCCGTAGCCTCATCTTTACCTCTATATTCTCTATTTAAACATTTTATAGCTTCATCATCACAAAAAAGCAAAGAAAGCTGACCATTTTTAGGTGTCCCCTCAAAATTCATTATTTCCAATGCTACTTCTCGTATAAAATTTAAATCCAGTTCGACTACTTTCTGTTCATTTGAAATTAATACGTCCATATTCAATTTTTGTCTTCGCTTTCTGATTTAGTATTTTCTGTATAAGCAGAAGGATTATCTGTATTTTCTTTTTTTGCTTCTTCGATAGACATTCTTTCAACTTCTGCTCTCACAGCTTCTTCTTCAGCTTTTGCTGCGGCAGCCTTAGCAGCAGCTTCTTCTTTTAGCTGATTTTGATATTTAATTCTCTTATGATTAGAGGAAATTAAAACTTTCACAAATTCATCTTCGATTGTATCTATATCTTTCAAAGTCAAATTCGTTTCTTCAAGCTGATTGTCGTCTTTCATTTTATGGTCTACAATCTTCTTGACATGAGCTTTTATTTTTTCAGGATTTAATTCATCTAAACTTCTTGATGAAGCTTCAACAGCATCAGCCAAAAGTAAAATAGCAGCTTCTTTACTTTGCGGTTTTAGGGTTTTGTATCTAAACTGAGATTCATCTACAGTATCTGGCGTTAGTTCTTTTTGCTTATTATAAAAATATTCAATTAGAGAAGTTCCATGATGCTGACTCATCACTTCGATAACTCTATGAGGAATTTTATAATTACGGGCCAATTCGATACCATCTTTAACGTGAGTAGAAATAATGAGAGCCGACATAGTAGGTTTTTTCTCATCGTGAGGGTTTTCACCATTTTGATTTTCGGTATAATATTCAGGTCTTTTTATTTTTCCTATATCATGATAAAGAGCACAAACCTTAGTAAGCAATGGATCGGCATCTACAGCTACAGCCGCCTGTGCAGCCATATTTGCAACAGCTTTACTATGTTGGTATGTTCCTGGTGCTTCTTCTGCTAAACGCTTTAATAAAGGGCTTTCTTCGGAAGTTAATTCTAAAAGTTTTGTAGGAGTTGCAAAAGAAAAATATTCTTCTATATACGGCAACAATCCATTAGTTACTATTCCAGATGTAAAACCATTCAATAAACCACATATAATATACCAAAGCATTGTCATATAACCATAAGCAGAGTAGATTTCAGAATCTATAAGCAATACAGCGGTAACCGACAACATTGTAGTAATACCTATATTTAAACCTGTTTTTATAATAAAAGAACGCATATTGCCTTCTGTATCTTTATAGACAATATCCCAAAAAAGAATTCCTCCAATCGCCCCCACAACAAGAGCAGCCATTAATCCAACAACATAAGATTCACAACCTAGAGTAACAAATAAAGAAAGCAAACCCATCCAAAAAACAAGAAAGTAAACTATCTTTAGATTGCTCATTGTAGAATTTAACAGAAGAACAAAAGTTGCCATAGGTGATAAAAGAACCATCAGATAAAATTTGTTATCAAAATCATGACTTATTCCATAAACCACTTTTGTTGCAAGCAAATAGACAACACAAAGAGTCGCAATTAACTTATACTGGACATCATCTACAAAAACGTTCTCGTCTTGAGTTCTAATATATGCAATAGAAATACATAAAAAAAGCCCTAATAAAAGCATACTCCCCAAAACAGCTAAGAATACATTTCTATTTAGTTCTTTTTGAATCTGCTTAAAAATAGTATAAACTTCACTTGTAACTATATCGCCTTCAGATATTATTTTTTGACCTTTTTGAAAATGTTTATAAACTGGCAAAACCTGTTTTGAAGCTATTTCTTTTCTTCTAGCAGTTTCAAAATTATTTAATACAGTATTTTGACGAATAGAACTTTCAAGTATAGAATATAACAAATGCCTAAAAGTAAGTTGAGCATCCCAAATACTATCAGCACTATTCTTCAATTCTCTTTTTATTTCAGAAATATTTTGTTCGGTTATCTTGTTAGAACAAACTTCTATTACTTTTTTTCTAGCCTTATCAATTAATTCATCGAACTGAGCTCTAGGCATTCCATATAATTTATTTAATTCCTTATCATCAAGAATATAATTCTTTGGAATAATCTCATTAATAACCAAAGAAATATTCGTATTTTTACTGTTTTTATCATTTATTCTTCCATAAAAATCTTTTAAAATACTGATATTGATATCAAAATCATCTAATATTTCTTTATTTATTTCGGGATTAATATCATAAAAATTAGGTTCGTCATTGCTAGCTTTAAGTTGCAAAGCATTTGTTTCAACCATATCATAAAATTCAATATATTTTGGACATATTAGGTTTTTCGGAGCAGGCTTACCAACTGTAATATCTTCTAACATTTGGTTAGGATCAATAACGACTATAATAGTCATAACAAACCAAAATATAACTAATCTGACAAGAAAACTTGATTGTCCCTTAGATGGTAAAGATAGCCAAGACATAATAGATGTCAGAATATTATTTTTATTCTCTTTCATTACTTCAACCGCTCCTTAGACTGATATTCGTCAAAAGCATTAATAATACGTCTGACAACATCATGACGAACAACATCTTCAGAAGTTAAATCAACAAATTTAACAGATTCAACTTTTCCCAAAATATGATGAAGAACCAACAAAGAAGAATCTGATGGGTTTGGCAAATCAATTTGAGTTTGATCGCCAGTAATAACCATCTTTGCACCATAACCAAGTCTGGTCAAAATCATTCTCATCTGGGCCAAGGTAGTATTTTGAGCCTCATCAAGAACAACAAAAGATTCGTTGAAAGTTCTACCACGCATATAAGCAAGGGGTGTTATCTCTATAATTCCCTGTCTAACAAACTGCTCAAATTTGTTTAAACCAATAAAATCCTGTAAAGAATCATATAAAGGTCTAAAATGAGGGTCAACTTTTTCTTTCAAATCCCCAGGAAGATAACCTAAATTTTCGCCAGCCTCAATAACAGGTCTAGAAAGAACTATTCTGCTGATTTTCTTTTCGCGAAGTGCTTTAACCGCCATTGCAGCAGCCAAATACGTTTTACCTGTTCCAGCAGGACCTCTGGCAATTGTTATAGTATTTTTCTCTATTGAATCAAGATAAAACTTTTGATTAGCTGTTTTTGCCTTTATAATTCTTCCGCTATGAGTAGCTAAAACATCTGAAAACAAAGCATTTGTATCAGAGTCTATCTGGGCCTGATTAAGATTAGACAATTGTCTAAACACTCTGCGAACATCTGCATATTCAAGATCTTCGTGTTTATCTAATCTAGAATTTAATATTTTTATAAACTGTTTAACCAATCTGATTTTATCAAAATTTCCATTAATATAAAGAACATTTCCTCTGGCTTTAACATTAATATCTGGAATACTACGAATAAGAGCAAAACCATTTTCTTCGCCAGATGAAAACATCAAACGAGCTACATCTTCTGAAAGATTAATATTTGTTTGAGACTCAGACATTTACAAAATCCTCATCACTGTCAGAGTCTTCTTCTTCATATCTGGCTAAGATTTCAGAAAAATCTTGATCTGGCTTTTCTAAAGTAACTCGACCAAATCCGCCATTCTGAAAGCGTTTAACTATATCATTTGTAGCTCTCTGCAAATCAGGGTTGCCACCTTTAATTAGAAAATTCATATCCCTTGCGTAATCAGAAATAAATTTATCAAAATTATGTTCGAATTCATCAATTTTTGGCAAAATATGTTCATTATTTGTCAAATAAAGAATACGGCAAAGATTTTTTGCTTTGGTATAAGTATCGTCATCACGTCCAGGTATAGTATTTATAAGTTTGAGTAAATCACCTCGGCGTAAAAGACCAAAATCTAGAATACCAGGCAAATCAAGCAATTCTAAATCCCCAGAAATTTTAATCCATTGGACACTTCGAGTAACTCCAGGCATATTGGCTGCTCTAGCAGCTGATCTTCCAGCCAATGAATTAATTAAAGTCGATTTTCCAACATTAGGTATGCCAATAATCATTATTCTACGAACTTTTCTCAAAGGAGCATTTTTGCTGTTCAATGTCTTTGCTTTTGCAGAATAAATAATTTTTGCCAAATTTTTAACAGAATTTCTATCTCGGCAATCTAATGCAACACAAGAACAACCTTCATTTTTATATTTTTCAATCCATTTTTTTGTTGCATCTTTATCAGCTAAATCAGCTTTAGATAAGGCAATAACTGAAACTTTGCCTAATTTGCCAACAAAATCTTTTAGCCGAGAACCATTCGGCATTCTTGCGTCTACTAGTTCAACAATAATGTCTACTACAGGAAGGTATTTTTCAACTGATCGAAAAGCCTTTCTTATATGACCAGGTAAATCTTTATTCATATTTTAATTTGAAGAATTGCTTATTTTACCAGGAATAAGATTTTCATGAGAATAGCTTTTTATAGGTCCTATTCTGTTCATTGGTAAATATTTAAGTATAGCCTGCCCTTTCAGATTTTTTAATGGCATAAGCCCCCAAAATCTACTGTCATAGCTATTATTTCTATTATCGCCCATCACAAAAAGATGCTCTGGCTCAACAACTACTTCATAATCCATAACAGGGGGAGCCATTATATAAGGCTCTTTTAAAGGGACTCCATTAACATAAGTGATACCGTTCTGAATTTTTACCTTATCACCAGGAATTCCGATAACACGTTTAATATAATCACGAGGAGGATTTTTTGGATTTGGGTCAGGAAATTTAAAAACAACAATATCTCCTCTATTTGGAAGTTTCAGCCAATATTTGGCATTTTGCCCAAAAGGAAATCTTCCATCGAGAGAAAAATCAAAAGCATAAGCAAATCTATTTACAAGAATACGATCCCCACTTCTTGTAACTTTACCTTCAAGATTTTTACTTTCTCCTAGTAAAGTAGGTTCCATACTACCTGTAGGAATCCAAAAAGCCTGAACAACTAAACCACGTATTAATACTGCCAAGAAAAAAGCAATAAATATTGTTTCATTCCATTCTCTAAAAGAACCTTTATAGTTCAAAGAGAAAGATTTTGTATCTAATATTTCACCCTCTTTATTCGTTATTTTCAAAACAAAAGAATTTGCTCCGTTATGGAGTTTTAAATCGAATCTAAATTTGTCAGAATTTAAATCGATTTCTTCTTTTATCGTTTTTAACGAAGAAAAAGACCGATAACTCTGTTCGTAAGAGATATGAACTTCTTCTTTTATAATTCCAGAAACAGAACCAGCCAACTGAAGTTTTGCTTCAGCAAGAACTTCAGTTGGATCTAGTGCATCTAATGGAATTACCTGTTCATTAAAACGCACAGATAAATCATGTATAAATACCCCTGTAGGTAAACTACTGGGACAAACTAATTCTTCCAAAATTAATCTTTATCCTTAGCGAAGATTTTATCTTTAACACGAGTCTTTTTACCAACTCTGTCGCGTAAATAATAAAGTTTAGCTCTAGCAACATTACCTCTACGAATTACTTTTATAGAAGCAATATTTGGTGAATGAAGCATGAATTTTCTTTCAACGCCTACACCATAAGAAATTTTTCTTACAGTGAAATTTTCACGTAAACCAGTGTTTTTACGAGAAATAACAATACCTTCAAAAGCCTGAAGGCGTTCCTTATCACCTTCACGAACCTTTATTTCAAGACGAACTGTATCGCCAGAAATAAAGTGAGGTATTTCTTCTTCTTTTTTCTGATAATTTCTTTCAATACTTTCAATTACAGGATTCATTGGAAAAACTCCTTCTCGGAATATTAATTACAAATTATTATTACTGCTTGTATTTAAGATTTCCTGAAAAATATCTTTATCAGACTCATTTAAATAAGCAGTTGCAAATATATCAGGTCTAGTGACTAGAGTAGTCAGCAAAGATCTAGAACGTCTATATTTATTTATCAATGCATGATTTCCATTTTGAAGAATATCAGGTACTAATAATCCTTCCCAATTAGCTGGTCTTGTATATTGAGGATGATCTAAAATTCCTTCATAAAAAGAATCTTGAATCACAGACTCTTCACAGCCAACTGTTCCTGGAATCATGCGAGAAACAGCATCAACTACTGTCATTGCAGCTATTTCACCGCCTGTTAGCACGTAGTCACCTATTGAAAGCTGAAAGTCAAATTCGTTAATTATTCTTTCATCAAAACCTTCATATCTACCACATACTAATATAATTCGGTCAAATAATGCAAGTTCTTTTACCAAACATTGATTAAGTGGCATTCCTTGTGGTGTTAATCCAATTACTGGAGCATGAATGCCTTTTTTTCGGACATCTCTAATGCAATTCACAAGGGGTGCTGGCTTAAATACCATGCCTGGTCCACCACCAAACGGAGTGTCATCTACCGTTTTATGACGACCTTCGCCGTATTCTCTAAATTGATGGAGAACAATGTCTATCAATCCATTTTTTACGGCAGCACCTAAGACACTTTCATCAAATACTTTTTCAAAGATCTGCGGTAGCAGAGTAATTATATCTACCCTCATATCATTCTATTGGAATATGAAATGATATTTGTTCAACAAGCTTGATGGTTCTATTTTTTTTATCTATTTTACCAACAAACTTACGAAGAAAAGGTATCATAACTTCACCTTTATCTTTAGTCGAAACTACAAGATAAGGACTAGGAGCATCCGCTTCCATTTTTATAACTTTTCCGCAGTCGATGCCCTCTGGAGACAAAACTTTCATTTCCTCTAGCTCATCAGGATAAAACTCATCGTCTGAATCTAATTCTTCCCTCTGATCTTTTGAGATAACTACAAGTCTATTAACATAATTTGCTGCCAAATCACAATTGTCTATCCCATCTAATAGAATATCAACAGTATTTTCAGCAAAATGCGGTCTCCAATCACCTATTAAAACAGATTCTGGTATTCCAAATTGCTTCTTAAGAAGTATTGTTTCACCTGGTTCAAATCTGTCGGGAAAATCTGTCATCAGACTAACTCTAAGCCAACCTTTCAAACCAACTGTTTTACGAATCTGACCAATTACCACAAAGTCATCTTGATTAGATTCTTCTAATCTAGCTGATTTTATACAGATTATGTCTGGCTTTTTCAAGTTATCTGACATAGACCTTAACTCAAAGCTTATACTAGTTCCATTATAACCTTTTTAGTTCCAGTATTAGCTGAACTTCTAATTATAGTACGAAGAGCATTAATTGTTTTGCCTTTCTTTCCTATAATTTTGCCTACATCTTCAGGATTGACTTGAACTTCAAATACTATTGTGCCTTCACCTTCTATTGGTGTAACCACAACTTCTTCTGGATGTTCAACAAGAGCCTTTACAAGCTTTTCGAGCGTGTTCTGAGCAATCTGACTCATTCATAGACTCCTAAAACTATTAAGAGCGTTTAGCCCAAACAAGCTTTACTGAACCTTTTTCGTTCTTCTGCTGAACCTTAACAATGCCTTTTTGGCGAAGAAGATTCTTTACGGTAAGAGAAGGAATAGCACCGTTATTCAAATAACTGAGTATTTCTTCTTCTTTGATTTCAACCTTAGATTCTGAAGCCATTGGATCATACATACCAAGATTGTCGAGAGTAATACCATCGCGGTTCTTGCGGCTGTCAAGAGCTACGATTCTGTAGCTTGGTCTGTGCTTAGTGCCAAGCATTTTTAATCTAATAGATACGGACATTATAATAACTCCTTATATTTGTTCAAACCGATTAATCGGTTTTTACATTCCAAAAAATTTTGGGAATCTACCACCACGGCGTTTTCCAAAATTACCAAGCTGCTTCATAAGCTTACGCATCTGATTAAATTGTTTTAACAACATATTAACTTCTGAAATATCGTTTCCGCTACCAGCAGCTATTCTTTTTCGTCTTGACGAATCAATAATGTCTGGACGATTACGTTCTTTTTCTGTCATAGACAATATGATAGCTTCAAAACGTTTGAATCTCTTGTCATCAAAAGAGAATTCAGATAAGTTTCCAAGCTGTGAAAAGCCTGGAATCATACTTAACAGTTGGTCAAGAGGACCCATTCTTTTAATTTGATTAAGCTGATAAAGAAAATCATTAAAATTGAATTCTGCATCTAGAACCCTTTTTTCGATTTCTTTCATCTTGGCTTCATCAAAATTTTCTTGTGCTTTTTCGATTAAAGAAAGCACGTCACCCATTCCCAGGATTCTCTGAGCCATGCGGTCTGGATAAAATGGTTCTAGCGAAGACGTTTTTTCGCCAACGCCGACAAACTTTACTGGTTTACCAGTAACTTCACGAATAGAAAGTGCCGCACCACCTCTAGCATCACCGTCTAGTTTTGTTAAAATAATACCTGTAAGTTCTAACATTTGGTTAAATGCTGTAGCCATATTAACAGCATCTTGACCAGTCATCGCATCGACAACAAGAAGTATTTCATGTGGGCCTACACTTTCTTTTATTTCTTTTACTTCGCCCATCATCTCATCGTCAATGTGCAAACGTCCTGCTGTATCTATGATAACAACATCTAAATTGTTATCTCTAGCATATTCTACAGCATTTTTAGCTATCAGTGATGGTTTTTGTCCATCTTCGCCCACAAAAACTTCAACCCCCAGTTGATCACCCAATACTTGCAATTGTTTGATTGCTGCTGGACGATATATATCGCAGGCGACGAGCAAAGGTTTTTTCTTTTCTTCTTTACGAAGGTTTAAAGCTAACTTTGCACTTGTTGTAGTTTTACCAGAACCTTGTAGACCAGCCATTAAAATAATAGTAGGCTTTTTAGGGGCAACTACTATTTTAGACCTTTCACTTCCAAGTAAAACCACTAATTCATCATGGACAATCTTTATAACCTGCTGACCTGGAGTAAGACTTTTTAATATTTCTGTTCCTAGTGCTCTTTCTTTTATTCGTTTTATAAAATTCTTTACCACTTTAAAATTGACATCAGCTTCCAGCAAAGCCATCTTGACTTCGTTTAAAGCGGTATCAATATCTTTTTCGGTAAGTTTGCCAACGCCACGTATTTTCTCAAATACGCCAATTAGCTTTTCTGAAAGACCTTGAAACATCTATTTATCTCCTATATTCCAAATCAGTGGAAGTATATTAAACTATATTTACCTAATAGTCAAGCATAATATTGTGTACATTTTAAAATTTTTATCAAGTTAAAATCTTGTTCTTATCTTAATTTTATATTAGTTTGTCTTAAAATTACCCCTAATTTTGATTTTAGAAAACGAAAATCATATATAATTTTAAAATTCAAGACCTTATTTTATTGATTATAAAACGATTACAGATATACATATAATTAATTAGAGCTTAGAAATCAATTTAGTTAAAGTTATTATATACATCTGGAAAAACGCTTCCAAATTTATAAAAATAATTCATTCTGTTGTTTGCTATATTTATTTTCAACATTATTTTGTCTTTGAGTTTTTAAAAACGAAAAAATATTATAAAAAATAAAAAATTTAGTTGACAGTAAGATATAACTATGCATATATTTCAAACTGAAAATAGTTAATTCAATTTTGACACTTGACAACCAGAAAGGGGTAATCATAATGCCAAAATATTATTATGATAATGAAGAGTTAGAACTTCTTGCTTCAAAGCCAAAACATAACGATGAAGACTTCGATGATGAAGAAGGCTTCGATGAAGACGACGATGACTTCGATGATGATGAAGAATTCGACGATGACGATGACTTCGATGACGACGATGACGATGATTTCGATGACGACGATTATGACGATGATGACGATGATGATATAGACGAAGACGATGATTACGACGACGACTTCGATGATGACGATGATAGCGAAGAAGATGACGAAGACGATGATGACTTCGATGACGATATAGATGAAGACGACGACTACGAAGACGATGACGATGACTACGAAGATGACGACTTCGATGACGATATAGATGACGATGATGACTTCGATGATGAAGACGATGATGACTTCGATGACGACGATGATGATGACTTCGATGACGACGATGACGACGACTTCGATGATGATGATGATGAGTAATTAAATTTTTAACATATACCTATATCTCTAACATCAAAAAAAAAAAAAAACACCAGTTTAATCTGGTGTTTTTTTTGATATATGACAATTAATAAATATAAAAAAGCACTCAATATAAATGAGTGCTTTTTTAGCTATCAGTAATTATTTCTTTGTAACCAATAACGCGCTTTTTCTTCTTCCAATAAACGACCAATATCGTTCTCAGACATACCAAATTCTTTTATGTCTGGACGGTTTAATAACCAAATCCAATCTTCATGATTCCATTGTCCGCTCTTCATATAGACAAATTCTTTCAGTTTACCTAATAATATTTCCTCTGGGCTCAACCGTCTTTCAATAATAACTGGAGCTGGTTGAACCTGTTCTTCTATTTCTTCTTTTTCATTATTTAATTCTTTTTCTTCGATATTGTCAGTTTTAGCAGCTTCGTTTTCTGCTACTTTATCAAAAAATTTGCTTTTCGAACATCGGTAAATCTTTAAACCATCTTTTTTCCCACATTCAAGCAAATAGTTTTCACGTACCATAGCTTGAAATAAACGATACATAGAACCTTTTTGATTTTTATCAAGTTCACCCTTGAATAAATCATGATTAACATCATTAGCCGTTACTTCGCCATGATTTTCAAGATAACGCATAATACGTCTCACGCTCTTAGAAATAATTTCATGTAAATGTATATTTTTGTCGTTATCACATCTTCTTTTGTTTTTCGTGCCCTCTACAATACCATGACAGAAAGGCAATTCACAGGTTCTTTTTCTTCCCACTTTGGTTACCTCTATTTAATTACCATTATAAGCAAATCAATTGCGTACTCTATTAGATTAACCGAGTGTACACAACTTGTCAACTTTTTTCTTTTAAAGATGTACCTTTTTTCAAAAGCTACAGATAGGTAAATCTTGTTCTAATAGACATCATGATTGACAGTATTTGTTTTTTATAGGCTCTTTCCCTATATATAACCTTATAAATACATAAATAAATATTGCCAATTAGTATTTACTATAGTATAATTCAACCCATTCAAGGAATTAAGGAGTGAGTGACAAATGCCTCAGCTTCGCAAAGACCCAGTTACAAAAAGATGGGTTATTATATTACATGAACAGGCAAAAACCCCTGAAGATTTCAAGACGGTTCAGCCTCCTCGTCAATCAATAAAATGTCCTTTCTGCGAAGGCAACGAAAGTATGTCGCCTCCAGAAGTAATGTCATATAGAACCCCAGACACTTTACCAAACAATCCAGGATGGGCAGTTAGAGTAGTTCCAAACAAATTTCCTGCCTTACAAATAGAAGGTGACTTGGATCGTACTGGTATTGGCGTTTATGATATGATGAACGGAATAGGTGCACACGAAGTAATAATTGAATCCCCTCGCCACGAAGACGGATTCCACAATTACACAGCGGAACAGATAGCAAGAATTATTCATGCTTATGTCGATCGTTATCGTGATTTAAGACGCGACCGCCGATTTCGATATATTTTAATATTTAAAAACAATGGACAAGCAGCTGGTGCAAGTCTTGACCATCCACATTCTCAACTTATAGCTACTCCTATTATTCCCAAAAGAGCTATGGAAGAAATTGATGGAGCAAAAACATATTATTATTACAAAGAAAGATGCGTTTTCTGCGATATAATAAGACAAGAGCTTAGTCAAGGTGACAGAGTTGTTCATGAAAATGAACAATTCGTTGCATTTGAACCCTTTGCCTCAAGATTCCCTTTTGAAACTTGGATTGCACCTAAAGACCACAAAGACTCTTTTGGAGATATAGACGAGTCAGAAATAGAAGGTCTAGCTGATGTTATGCACTCGACTTTGCAAAAACTAATAAAAACTTTAGATAATCCACCTTTCAATTTTGTAATTCACACCTCGCCCTGCGATGAACACTGTGCTGATTATTATCACTGGCACATTGAAATTTTGCCTAGATTATCTAAAACTGCTGGTTTTGAATGGGGTTCTGGTTTCTATATAAATCCTGTTGCTCCAGAAAAAGCAGCACAGTTCTTAATAAAAGGCAAATAAGGAAGGAATTCAATATGCCACAACTAAGAAAAGATCCTATTCTTAAACAATGGGTTATTATTTCTCCAGAAAGGGGAAAACGTCCTTCAGACTTCAAAAGAATTGAAGTAGCTTCTGATGATGCACAAAACTGCCCGTTCTGCGTAGGACATGAATCTATGACTCCACCAGAAACTATGTCTTTTAGAACTGCTGGAACTGCCGCCAATACACCAGGTTGGTGGGTAAGAATAATACCAGATAAAATGCCTATATTAATTCCAGATGGGGATTCAAATCGTGAAGGCATAGGTATGTTCGATGCTATGAATTCCATCGGAGTTCATGAAATGGTTATAGAAGCACCAGAACACAATACAACCATTTCCAATGCTACAGAAAATCAAGTAAAAGAAATTATTTGGGCATATAAGCAACGTATGCTTGAATTAAAAAAGAATCCAAGATACAAACATTTAATGATTGTAAAAAATAGTGGGGCAGGTTTGTCTGCATTATCTCACTCCCATTCTCATATTATTGCGACACCGATAATCCCCAAAAGAATAGAAGAAGAATTAGAAGGTGCTAGAGAATATTTTCACTATCATGATAGATGTCTTATTTGCGATATAGTAAAACAAGAATCAAAAAGTAAAAGCAGACTTGTTTTTGAAGATGATAACTTTATAGTATTTTGTCCTTTTGCCTCCAGATTTCCATTTGAAATGGAAATTACACCCAAAGCCCATCTCCCATTTTTTGAAATGTTGGAAAATTCGATGGTTCCTTTATTTGCAAAAACGTTACAATTAACATTAAAGAAACTTGAAGCATTGCTTCCAGGACAACCATATAATTATATTCTTCATACATCGCCTTGTTCTGATTCTTACAAAGACTTCTACCATTGGCATATAGAAATAATACCAAAACTTACGAAAACCGCTGGTTTTGAATGGGGTTCTGGTTTTTATATCAATCCAACTCCACCAGAAGATGCTGCCGAAGCTCTTCGTGCTGTAGAAATTAAATAAAAAAAACAATTTAGCCGATAACCAATAAAGACATAGAGTAATCTAGTTAGTCTTTATTGGAAATGTTGTTATATATAAATGTATAATATTGAAAATATAAATATGTGAAAGCTGTAAAAGCAGGATTATTAACTGATGAAGAACTCTTTTTTACATAACATAGTCATATTTGCAACTCTTTTGTTAGTTGCTTTATGCTTTAATTTTTCAGTTAATGCTTCCTCGAAAGAAGAAATAAACAAACAGCAAGTTAGTTCTTCTCTTATTATAAAATCAAAGAATGCGATTCTTGCTGGAAACCCAAAGATGGCAGAGAATTATTTGGACCAGGCTAAGTCAATTGATCCGACTCTATCTAATACAGAGTATTTCACAAATGAAAATTCAGACATTCCTTCTGATATAATTCTTAGAACAGAAAACGACTTTTTTAATACAATAAAAAAAATGCCTTACGATAAAGCAAAGATTGAACTAGATAAAAAATTGCTTTTTAACCCAAACAATTCAAAATTAAGACTAGTTTATCTTGAATTGGCAGAAAAAAATAATGATGAAGCTGAAGCAGATATTCATCGTAATTTCTTAGGAATAAAGAAGGCTAATGTTTACAATATAGACTTAGGTTTAAAATATTTTCTAATTGTAATAGTTAGCTGTCTTATTATTTATGAAGTTATAGTTATTTTCAGACCTCTTCCAAAATCTGAACAACCACTCCCTACTAACTAACAATCAATTCGTTTTTCAAATTTCATTTTTCTTCACCCTTATTTTATATTATTTTTAATTTCCCTCTTGCGAATTATATGTCACTAATGATATAAATTTTGCATACATAATTTTTACTAAAAAATAGGAGACTTACACTTAATGAAGCCTATTAGAACTTTTATCGTAGTTCCAAGTTTACCAGAACCACTTGCTCATCTCAAAGACTTAGCATACAACCTTTGGTGGTGCTGGAATCCAGAAGCTATAGCATTGTGGCGTCGTTTAGACCCAAAACAATGGGAAGAAACCTATCATAACCCTGTTAAAATGCTTGGTTCTATTTCTCAAGAACGTCTTGAAGCTAAAGCAAAAGACGAAGCTTTCTTAGCTAACCTTCAAAGAGTTTATGAAAGCTTTACCGCTTATATGAATGATACCCAAACTTGGTTTGATATAAATCATGGTTCTAGAAGCAAACCCAAAGTTGCATATTTTTCTGCTGAATTTGGTCTTACAGAAAGTGTTAGACTTTATTCAGGCGGTCTTGGTATGCTTGCAGGTGACCATTTAAAATCTGCATCAGATTTAGGGGTTCCATTAGTAGCTGTAGGTTTACTATATAGAGTTGGTTATTTTAAACAAAAACTCAATGCTGGTGGCTATCAAATCGAAGTTTATCCAGAAAATGACTTCCATAATATGCCAATCACTCCAGTTCTTGACGCTAATAAAAATCAGATTGTCATAACCGTTCAATTACCTGGTCGTGAAGTAAAATGTTTGTTGTGGAAACTCCAAGTTGGTCGTGTTCCTCTTTATTTGTTAGATACAGATACTCCAATGAACAACGCTGGCGACAGATGGATTACTCGTGAACTTTATGGTGGCGACACTGAAACTCGTATTATGCAAGAAATAGTTCTTGGTATCGGTGGTTTACGTGCATTACACGCAATCGAAGTTCATCCCTGCGTATATCATATGAATGAAGGTCACTCTGCTTTCCTAGCACTCGAAAGAATTGCTGTTTCTATGGAAAGACATAACATGAATTATCGTGAAGCATTGGAACTTACTCGTGCTGGTAACGTATTCACAACTCACACTCCAGTTCCCGCAGGTATCGATATTTTCCCACGTGATTTAATGGAAAAATATTTCACTAATTATTATTCAAAATTAGGTATTAGTTGGGATGATTTCCTTAAAATTGGTTGGCAGAACAACACTCCAAAGGGTGATGGCTTCTCAATGGCAGTTTGTGCATTGAATCTTTGCGGTGAAGCAAACGGCGTTAGTAAATTGCACGGTGCTGTATCACGCAAGATGTGGGGTGGATTATATCCAGATGTTCCATTCCAAGAAATCCCGATTAAGTCTATTACAAATGGTGTTCACACTCGTTCTTATGCTTCTCAGGAAATGTCTGCTCTATTCGACAGATATTTAGGTCCTCGCTGGACAAACAATCCAGGAGACCAAACCGTTTGGGAAAAAATAGACATGATTCCAATGGAAGAACTTTGGAGAACTCATGAACGCAGAAAAGAACGCCTAGTTGCATTTGTTAGAAGCAGAATCGAAGCACAG
>CAJOQX010000172.1 GCA_905236865.1 Candidatus Rifleibacteriota bacterium | reverse complement strand
AGAAAAAGTTTGCAATTACCCTGTCTTTGACAAAACATTATTGCGATTAACAACAAAATATATTATTCTAAAAAAAACTAAATATAAAAGGTAAAAAAATGAATAATAAAATTGCTACTGTTATTGCTATGGCTTTTATAAGCTTATCAGGCTTTGTTTATGCTGGAGATGCAACTTGTTGCGAAGATTGCAAACAGCAAAAAGCGAAAGTTTATTTTACTAGAGACATTTCTCCAAAAGGCATTTTGAAAATTTATAATGATATTAATTCAGAAATATCTGGAAAAGTAGCTATAAAAGTTCATACTGGTGAACCTCATGGACCTAATATTATTCCACCTATGTGGGTAAAAGAAGTTCAAGAAGCTATCCCAAATAGCACAATTGTTGAAACAAATGTTCTTTATGATAGTCCAAGACAGACAACCGAAGGGCACCGTGAAACTTTGAAAACCAACGGCTGGACATTTAGCAAAGTAGACATTATGGACGAAGAAGGAACTGCATTTCTTCCTGTAAAGGGTGCAAAACATATTCCACAAATATCTGTCGGCAGTCATATTCTTAACTATGATTCTATGCTAGTTTTGACTCACTTTAAAGGGCACGTTGTCGGTGGCTTTGGCGGTTCTTTAAAGAACATTGGTATTGGTTGTGCAGATGGCAAAGTAGGCAAAGAACAGATTCATCATCATATTGCTACAGGTGAATGGCCTGGCAAAGAACCCTTTATGGAAAGAATGGTCGAATCGGCAAAGGGCACTATTGACCACTTCGGTAAGAAAATAGTTTTTATCAACGTTCTTCGCAATATGTCTGTAGATTGTGATTGTGCTGGTGTGGGTGCAGCTCCTGTAAAAGCAAGAAATATAGGCATTTATGGTTCTACTGATATTCTAGCAGTAGACAAAGCTTCTGTTGTTGCTGTTTATAGACTTCCTGAAATCGAATCTCATGATTTGAAAGAAAGATTCTTATCTAGAAAAGCATTAAGACAGCTTTCTTATGCAAAAGAACTTAAAATGGGTAGTGATAACTACGAAGTTATAGATTTAGATAAGTAAAAAACTTAAATATTTAGTCTAAAATCTTGATTTAACACAAAGGAGTTTGCCGTGCATATTCCAGAAAACTATTTAAGTCCTTCTACTTGTGCTGTTATTGGAGCTACGATGCTTCCTATTTGGGGAATTGCTATAAAAAATGTAAAAAAAGAAATTAAGAAAGAAAAACTTCCTTTTATAGGGATATGTGCGGCTTTTTCTTTTCTTGGAATGATGTTTAATATTCCACTTCCTGGTGGAACGACTGGTCATGCAGTAGGCGGAACTCTAATTGCAATTTTAGTTGGTCCTCATGCAGCCTGTCTTGCTTTAAGTGTTGCCTTGTTTATTCAAGCATTATTTTTTGGTGATGGTGGAATAATAGCTTTCGGAGCAAACTGCTTTAACATGGCTTTTCTCCTACCTTATGCAGGTTACTATATTTATAGGTTTATAAAAGACAAATTTAATTCGGCAAAAGGCGAGATTGTCGCAGCAAGTATAGGTTCTTATATTGGAATCAATCTAGCAGCATTAGCAGCTGCTATTGAATTTGGTATTCAGCCTATGCTTTTTACCAACGAATTAGGACAAGCTTTATATTGCCCATATCCATTGAGTGTCTCTATTCCTGCAATGATGATTGGTCATCTCACTATATTTGGGCTTGCTGAAGTCATTTTTACAGTTGCACTTCTTGTTTTCCTAAAAAAGACTTCGCCTGAACTTTTGCGACAAGATGAAAAAATATCATTTAAATTTGCTTATTTTGCTGTAATTGCTTTTATTTTCCTCTCTCCTCTTGGATTAATTGCTACAGGAACAGCTTGGGGCGAATGGGATCCTAAAGAACTCGCTGAACTAGATTTTATGGGAAAACCGCTAGGCTATATTCCACAAGGTATGACAACAGGCTTTAATATTGATGCTTTATTCCCTGATTATGCTATAAGTGGTTTGCCTGAATGGTTTGCCTATATTCTTTCAGCAATAATAGGAACAGCGATTTTAGTTATTCTGTTTAAGCTCACTTCTTTGTTTGTTAAAAACAAACAAGAAGCTAGTTGTTTCGTTCTATGCTGACACTGCCAAATTGGGTTTGCAAAAAAGAAGAATATATTGCCCAAAAAGATAGTGATTATTTTATAACAAAATCGTTGCTTGGTATAATTCGTATGCTTAGGCAACTACGTTTTCATAAACAAGTCAAATTTAAGTGCAGTTCTTCCGTTGGAGCAACTATTCTTTCCATAATTATTATAATTCTTTGTGCTTGTTCGCATAAATCCGCATTTTTACTTTGTATTTCAGCTCTCTTGTTTATATTATTATCAATTCTTGATGGAAAAAATATTTTCAGACTTTTAAAACATAGCATAGCTATAACTTTTCTAAGTAGCTTAGTATTATTTCCTGCAATATATTTTTATGGGAATTCTACAATTTTGTTAATTCCTGTTAAAACTTTTTTAATATTGCTATCGATTGGTCTTTTAACAACTTATTATAATTGGCATAGCATATTAGATGTAATGAATAAATTTCATGTTCCAACGATAATAGTATTCATTTTTGACACAACCTTAAGATACATTGTCTTACTAGGTGAAACAGCTCAACAGATTCTTTATTCACTTAAAATAAGATCTATAGGGAAAAACAAACAGAAATCAAAAGCTTTGGGTGGAGTTATGGGTGTGGTCTTCCAAAAATCAAAAAAAATGTCTGAAGAAATGTTTCAAGCTATGTGCTGTCGATGCTTTACAGGTAGTTATTCTAATCTTCATAAACAAAAATTAACTTATATTGATTTTATTATGTTCTTAATTGGTGTAATATATTGCTGGCTATTTTTCGTTCTGGAAAGGGTCTGATTGTGATTGAGATTAATGATATTTCTTACTCATATTATAAAGAAGCGGTTTTAGAACATTTTTCACTGAATATAAAAGAAGGTGAAGCTATCGCAATATGTGGGGATAACGGTTCAGGAAAATCAACTTTATTAAAAATCATAAACGGCTTAATTTTCCCTCAAAATGGTTCTTATAGATTTGAAAATATAGAAATTAATGAAAAACAGATGGAAATTGCCGAATTTTCAAAGCAGTTCCATCAAAAAATAGGCTTCGTCTGGCAAAACTCGGACACACAGCTTTTTTGCAGTAGCGTTGAAGAAGAGTTAGCTTTTGGACCTGTTCAAATGGGACTTTCTGAAGAAGAAATACAAAAAAGAGTTAATGATACTTTAGAATTACTTGATTTGTCAAAGCTCAGGAACCGCCCACCTTATTATTTGTCTGGTGGGGGAAAAAAGAAAACCGCAATAGCTTCTGTATTAACAATGAATCCATCTATTTGGACACTTGATGAACCTTTAAGTTCTTTGGATAGAAAAACTCGTGAATGGCTCATAGAATTTTTCTTAGCATTAAAGAAAGCTGGAAAAACAATTATTTTTTCTTCACACGAAAGCAATTTGGTAGAGATTTTAGCAGATAGAGCGATTGTTTTATAAATAGATACAGAAATGCAATCAAACAATATATCTATTTCTTAATAATATGAAACAAGATAGTTGAAAGCCATAAATGGCTTATTTATAATTCCTCAAAATATAATCTTGAATAAATCTACTGTGACACCTTACGAGCCACTTGTAAGTCTAATTCAGCTTTCTTTATCATTTCTCGAACCATTGGAGAATCAGGAAGCTTTGCGGTTGAGGATTTTACTCTTAATAGATTTGAACTGGCATCTGGAGTCGACATAAAATCGTGAGCTGGAAAATTAGAAAAAGTATCTTTCATGATTTTGTTATATTTTCTTTGGATTCTGACCTGCTTAATTTTACTTTCTATATAATTTTCATCATCTTTTAGCTTCAGATAACATTCAGAAAGGAAACTATATATTTGGATTCTGTTCTTTATTTCCAACGGATCTAGTTTTTCTAAAGCTTCTTCTAATTTGGTTATTGCTTCTTCATAATCACCATTTCTAAATAGATTACATGCAATTTGTAATTCAGGTAAAGGTTTTCTCGACAATTCAATCATTTGAACATATTGTGGATTCTTTATTTCTTTTGGCTTAGATTTATCTTTTTTTGCCAACTTTTTCATAAAAGTATTGTAGCCACTAACAGAATTATTCATAATAGTATTTATTAAATTATTTCTTAGTTCAGCATTTTTATTTGATGAGCTATAATTACTTTTATCTGAATTATTATTTGAATAATCGGACAAACTCTTTTTCTGGTTGTAACTTGAATAATCTCTGTACATTCTTGTATGTGCTGTTCTCTTTCTGTCTTTTTTCAAAACCATACTTAAGAAGCTATAAATCAATAGCATCATTAATATAGTAACAATAATCAATGTCCAGCGTTTATCCATTAAAAAGTACCATCTCTATCTGTAGAACAAAAATAACCATCATTGGTAATATCAGCAATTCTAATACTGCTATAATATTTTGTTACAACGTCAATCTCTTCATCTCTCTTGCGACCACCTTCACCTTTATAAGCGTGAAGCCTTAAAACTATAAAAGTAGCTAATGGCACATCCTCTTCACTAACAACTGGCTCTACTTTATAACCCACTTCATTATCTTCATTCATTTCTATTTTTTGTTTGTAACCTTTTACTTCTAAATCTTTAATATCTCTAAGAATTACTTTAGTCATTGCCTTATCGCCATTATCAAAAACATTTGAATTATCTTCTTTAAATACCATTGGATTTCGTAGAAAATATAACCAACCAGGCGTTCTTGTTTTAGTAACAGTACCGTCTTCTTTCCAAGAGTATTCAATTTTTTTGACTTTTACTGATTGCTCACTATCTTCAGAAGAAATATCTCTAATTTCACCAGATTCATCATAATATATTCTTTCTAATGGATTTTTACTATAAGTATAGGAATAAAAAGAAAACTTTTTATTTTCTGAATCAATTTCATTAAATGCGTAACAGGTCATCATTTCCGACTCAAGCCTATCTAGAAATTGTCTAATATCTGCTTGAAGCTGGCTTTGGCTGACAGTATGACGCATAGTTTCACCACCGTTAGAATAGATACGCCACATAAAAGCAGCAATAAAAGCCATAATCAATACGGCAATCATCATTTCTACAAGAGTAAAACCATCTTTTTTTATTCTATTACATTCCATATTTCACCACTACTGTTCCAAAAGACAGTGCAAATTTTCTATTAGGTTCTTGCCAATCGACTTTTAAAGAAACTTGAATTTTGTTTGCGGGCTTTCCACCATCTCTTTCTACTTCTTTAAGAGTCACAGTTGTTTTAAATCTTTTGTAATATTCTGGATATTCTATAGAATTTTCATCCGATGGAACAGTATAACCAGAAACTTCTCTATCAGAATGCATTAAACCATATTTAGAAGTCTTTATTTCTTCCGAAAGAACATCAAAACCCATTGCTTTAATTTCAGAAATCATCGAACGTCCAATACTTTGAGCTATAACAAGATTCTTAGCCTGTGCTGTCTGTTTATGGCTATTTTGGAATAACACAATCAAAGGTAACATCCCTAATGAAAAAATCAACACAGTTACAAGCATTTCTGCAGTACTAAAACCTTTTTTAATTTTTATCATAAGTCACCTGTAATACCTAAATGCTGTATTTTAGGACTCAAACATAATTCATGTGTAGATTTTTCATAATCCAATCTTTGTTCATTATTGTTATTGTTATTATCTAGGTCTAAAATATATTGAGCAATGATACATTGCCCTGCATCATCTTTTCCAAAATAAAAACTATTTGAAGTATCATGGTAAACCCATAAATCATTTTTTTGCTCTTCCATAAAGGTATAATAATTCACATAATTACCTATTATACAGTTACTACTATTTAATGCTTTTGAAAAAGCTCCTGCTTCTTTCCATTCTGAATAATTCTTTGTTGTATCCATTCCCAAGTTTGTCAGAGTAGTTTTATCTAAATTGGAATCCTCTGACTCACAATAAACCCCGTAAAAAGAAACTACCGAAGCTTGAATCATTTTACCAGTGCCTATTATATTTATCATCCTATTCCTAATTTCTGTTTTCAAGCTCTCTCCACTAAAATTTCTTGTTACAAAATCGAAATCATTCCCACCAGTTGGAATATAAACCAAATTCAAGTGAGATTTTTCATCTGCCGCTAAAATGTCTCCATTAATAGTTAAAGGTCCGTATTTTCCATTAATTTCAGGTAAATATTTTCCAATGTATATAGTTCCATTACCAACATAATGAACATTTCCATTAACTTTTAAATAATCAAGACAATACACACCATCCAAAATCCAATTTCCATTATCATCTCTAGGTATTTGTGACTCATTTTCAAAGCATCTTGTAACTGTTCTAAGATAATCGGTTTTATAATTCGTTGGGAACAAATTATTATAAACAGTTTCGCTATCTGCTGATTGAGCATTTTCGGCCTTTGCAGGAACAATTTTTCTAAAAATAGTGACAACTCCATCAACTAACATCTGAAACGGCAAAGAATTCAAATTAAAAAAGCCATTAGCGAGAGAACCTACAGAGCCAAAAATTTTACCCAAAACTCCTGGAGGGTCTGTATTATATAAATCTAGACAAAAATCACACAAACCACTTTTATTATCAGCATTACCAGTTGCTTTAGCACTTCTAGTGGAATTATAATATTTTATAGGGAAAATCCTAGCCTTAATCAAAGTATTTTCAGCAACTTCAGGATCGCTAGGATCCCATCTATGTTCCATATAAAATCTAATGCCATCATCTGGATCAAGATTTTCAGTAGGTTCTTTAATATTATTCCAATGTGGGGTATAATTACCGCTTGCTCCATCTGGACCTGCACATTTACCAACATAATACCACGGAGTTCTACAATAAGGACCTGCTGGAAGAAACTTCTGATTTTTAGCAGTACCAACTGAATATGTATCTTTCCAACCGCTAGTCACTGTATCTCCTATAACATCACCAGCTCCCTCCAAAAAATCAACTTCTCTATCAGGGTATTTACCAAATCCCATCCTTGTTTTGTATTTTAAAAAGTCTTCATAAGCACTTCCATAAGCAGAAAGATCATCTTTTCTATTTTTATCATTATCATTCCAAGAAGTAGCTATATTTTTGTGGAATAAACATCTGTCTTTGTCAGTAAAATAAGAGAAGCCAAAAAAAGTATCACTATATTGATAAGCCATACTTTGTCCTGGTCCCTCTTCTCCGTCAAAAATGTTATAGGCACCACTTGCATTTCTTTCATCGTCTTTACTTATATTAGGATTTTCTAAATTGATTACAGCAGGACCATGGAAATAAACTCTAGATTGAAAAGGTTGATTCAAAACAAAAAGACGCCCTTTTTCCTCATCAGTATTAGGATTTAAAGCCTCGTTAATTTTCTTGTTAACTTCATTTTGATCGTTAAAATTTTGAATAAAAACACCTAAAATACTGAAAAAAGTATAATTTCTTGCTATGGGAGCAATATTTAAAATTTTTATATCTTTAGAAATCTGATAGTTAATTTTTATTTTTCTATTCTTTTTTAAAGAAACAGTCACATCTATTTGAAGAGTACAATACCAATCTTTAGAATATTCGTTGTCAAAAGGAAAAACTACTCCGTCGTTAGTAGAATAACGATCAGCTGGAGTATAGACTGAAGATTTACTCGCATCTTTAGTATAACAGTAATCATAATCTAGCGGACCTTGTGGGATAGGTCTTAAATCAACAATAGAAGGCAATATTTTTTCTATTTCAAAACCAGCCTTAGTTATATGATTTTTAAGTAAATCATCAGTAGAAACTACTTTACTTAATAAATCTCCAAACTTCTGACTAATTCCACTTGCATTACCTGTAGTCCATTTACCTCCTGAAGGTTTATCTATTCTAGGAGGTCCTGATTGAGCTGCAGCTTCGATTAACATTTTAAAAGCTTCACTATCTTTATTTTTCAATTCTTCTTCAATAAAAAGACAAGCTTCATCAGCAGCAGACTCTGCAATTTGTCTACCCATGGTTCTGTAAACAGAAACAGCAGTTTGAGTATATTCTGCTGAACTGCTTTGCATTAAAAAAAGCCCCATAAAAGCTAACAATGCTAACATACCTATAGCAACTATTGAACCAAAGCCTTTTTTTGAATGGTATCTAAAGAAAACCATGTATCGACTCCTAACTAAAAACATCTATATATAGTTTACCATTGTACAACTAACTAGTCAAAGTTTTTACTAATTTTAAGTATTATACTATAAAAAAAATGTATAGTTTTTTTTTATAAAATAAAAAACATTATGGTTACAAATAAAAAAAAATCAGTCGATATGTGGTTGAGTTATTGCTATAGCTTTATTTATGCTATAATATAGAATGAAAAAGGAGTCTATCGTGAAAAACAATTTACAGTCTTTACTGTTATTATATTTAATAACAGGTCTTATTTCTGTAATGCCAACCCCAAAAACAGTTTATGCCTATCAAGAAATAAAAGAACTTCGTCTTCTAAGTTCATTTTTAGCTGACAATTACGATTCTACAAAATTAATATATCGATATGCAAACGAAATGAAAAAACAGGCAGCACCTTTTAACAGCGAAAAGCATCGTGCCAGATATAGATTTGAACCAAATGATGTATATGCTCGAAAGGTTTTAAGTAAATCTCGTGAAATGGCAAGTCGTTTCAAACTTTTAAGCGGAGTATTACATCAATCTTCGGTTCCAAACAAGCAACTTATGATTAAGGAATCATTAGATTCTATTGATAGTTTGTCTGTTTATTCTAAGCGTGCAATTAGAGCAATAAAAGATAATAATTATGTTTTATATTTAGCCTCTGCACAAGGCATAGAAAAAGAAGCCGTTGCCATTAACAAAATATTAGACGAACTCGAATATGCTATAAATGAAAATCTTGAAGAATATGATTCAAAGAAAGACTCGCTCTAATTAATCGAATTGAGGAAAATATGAAGCTTTTTCACAAAACAGTTCCAACAACAATACTGATGCTAACTCTTGCTTGTGGTTGTACTATTCCCTGTATAGCCTCAGAAGTAGAAAAAGAGATGGTTGACTCAAAAAAGCAATCTGCTCAAATAATTCAAGAAGGATTGAATTATTTGATATTAGAACAAAACAAAAAAGCAGAAGAGCTTTTTATTAAGGCCAAATCTATTGACCCTTATTCAGAACAGGCCTACAATTTTTTAGGTCTGCTTTATTTGCAAGAGGGACTAAATGAAAAAGCTGAGGAAATGCTTAAACAAGCAATTTCTATAGAACCAATGTATCCTGAAGCTCTAAGAAACTTAGGGAAACTCTGTCTCAAGGAAGATAGGTTCAAAGAAGCTTCAAACTATCTAAAAAAGACTCTTTCCATTGATGAAAAACAACCATATACTTGGTATTTACTAGGAATGGCACAATATTTTAGTGGTCAAAACGAAGAAGCTATTCGGTCCTATGAAACAGCTTTTTCAATGGAACCTAATCTTCCTGTAGAGGCAAAATACAATCTAGGTGTAGCATATCATGAAAGTTCAAGATTTATTGAAGCAATAAAATGTTACGAAGAAGTCTTACAACAAGAACCTCAACACATTAATGCACTAAACAATCTTGGTCTAGTTTATTCAATTATAGGTGAAAGAAATCGAGCAATTGATTCCTTTGAACAGGTTCTTGAGTTAGATAAAGATAATGTTAAAGCTAGAATAAATTTAGGAAACGTTTATTTAAGTAACAAAAATTTAGATGAAGCGGAAAAAATATATAGAAGTGCTATATTGCTAGATGAATCAGATGTTAGTCCTAGATTAAACTTAGGTGTTGTATATTACGAAAAAGGTGATTTTGAAAAAGCCTGCAAAGAATGGAAAAAGCTTTTAGAAGATGATCCAAACAATGTGAGAGTTTTATCTGTTATGGGTTCTGCTTACTTAGAAAGGAAGGAATATAAAGAAGCGATAGAGATATTCAGAAAAATGAATGAGATTATGCCTGAAAACGGAAGCATTGCCAATACATTAGGTTACCTTCTTGCAGAACAAAATATAGATTTACAATTTGCGAATAATCTAATAGAAAGTGCAATAAACCTTGATAAACCTAATCGTGCCATATATTTAGACTCTCTAGCTTGGGTTCACTACAAACAGAAAGATTATTCAAAAGCCTTAAAAATTCAGACAAAAGCTTTAAAAATTTTAAAGCTTTCGCATGAACCTATTTCAAGTGTAATTTACTACCATCTTGGTCAAATACAATTTAATTTGAATGATTCTGTAAATGCTAAAAAGAATTTTGAGGCAGCCATAAAAAGTAACACAGATGATGAAGTTGTAAAACTTGCTTCAGAAAGTCTTGCTCTAATTAAGTAGAACAATCTATTGAGGCAAAAAGGAAAGAGGCGGTTTTTTCTTTCCCCCAAATCGGATTTCAAAGTGAAGGGTATTGTTACCACCAATGATTTTACCGATTACATCGCCTTTTTCTACAACTTCATTTAGACCAACCCAAACTTCATCTAACTTAGCATAAACACTAGAAAATCCACGCTGATGTCCAAGAATTATAACATCTCCTAATCCGCTTATATTGCCTTTATATAGAACTTTTCCTTTTGCCACAGCAACAACTTCAGCATCAGCAATAGGTGTAATAAGTAAAGCACTAGAATTATCATCGCCTTTTTCAATAACTTGGCCTCTTAAATTTTTATCAATAGGCCAAATAAAATTCATTATCTTAGCTACTTCTGATGAGTTTACAGAAATACTATCATCATTAGAGTTAGCTTTTTTTTCATTATTATTATTTAATGGGGCATCACTAACAGCAGGAACAGCAGAAACAGACAGCAACTGTTTGTCTTTTTGTTTTTTTGAAGAATCCTTAGTATTAGAAGAATCATCTAATTCTTTTTCAAAATCTGGTTTAGCTGTTATTTTTGCAGTTTCTTGGATTTTTTTTTCTAGTTGTTTTCTAGCAGCAACTAGAGTCTTCTCTTTTTTAAGAAATTGATTCTTTTCAAGAAGAATAGTATTTAACATTAGCTTTAAAGAAGCTTGCTCTTTAAAAAACTTCTTTTGTTTCTCCGTTATTTCTTCTTTTCCAGCTTCTAAAGCAATGCTCTTTTCTTTTAGTTTCTGAGTTATATTATTTAGTTTTTCGTTCTCTGATTTTAATTCTTCTATTAAAGATTTATCAGATTCCAAAAGGTATTTAACCATCTGATACCTATTAAGAAAAGAATTAATGTTTTTAGCAAGTAAGACAGAACTAATCAATGTTCCCTGTTTTATTTTATGCAAATGAACTAATCTGTTCCTAAATCTTGACAACAATTCTGAATGTTGCTTTTTTACTTCAGATTTTTCCACTTCAAGTTTTTGAATTTGAACCATTATTTCTTCTTGGTTTTTATTTAGTTGTTCTATTTGTGCCTCTAAATCTTTAACTTGTTGTTTTGCATTTTCAATTCTATCTTCAAGATTTCGACTTTTCTTTTTTTGGTCATCAACTTTTATTTTTAAAAATTTAATCTGTAAATCTATAGCATCAATTTCGCTTTGCAGATTTTCAATACTTTTATCCGCAAGAGAATATACAGGCAAACAAAACAAGGAAAAAAGCGATAAAACTACAATAAACGCCTTCTTTTTACTTTTTGAAGGTAAAAACAATTTCATATCAAATACCTTCATAGAGAGCGGTAGAACGACTAAATTTATTTATATCTCTTAGAGAAATAAGGCTACCAGATACACCTAACACTATCCCCATCATAAAAAGTTTTATAGATAGCTTAAATAACTGTTCAACTGTTATTGTAGAATTAAAAAAAGGAATCAATTCCGCTAATTTTGTTAAAATAAAATTATAACTCAAAAGCAAAACAACAACAGACATCGTTGAAGCCAACAATCCTTCCAGAAAACCTTCAACAACAAAAGGACCTCTTACAAACCAGTTTGTCGCCCCAACAAGTTTCATTATAATAATCTCTTCACGTCTCATAAAAAGAGTTAGACGAACAGTATTGTATACTATAAATAAAGAAGCAAGACCTAGAAGAATAACGACTATTAGACTAACAATCCATAATAACTTAGACATACCTTCTAATTGCTTATACAAATCTTCACCATAATTAACAGAATCAACAAGAGGCTCATTTTTTAATTTTTTAAGTATTTTTTCAAGAGATTCAGTATTTTTTATTTTTATTCTAATTGTAAATGGAAGTGGGTTCTCATTGTTATCTAATCCAATCTGAAGCAGTTTTTTGTCATCAGGATTAGTGAATAACTCATTTGCAGCATCTTCTGGTGAAATTACTTTAACGTTCTCTATTTCTTCCAAAGAAGTCAATCTTAAATAAAGAGTATTAGCAGAATCTAAAGTAGCATCCTTTTTTAAATAAGCTGTTACTAACGCTTCAGACTGCATTTGAGCCAAAAAACCTTCCATATTCATAGTCGCCAAAAGAAATGTTCCCATTAAAATCAATGAAATGGCAATAGTAGAAATAGTTATGAATGCCATTACACCAGATTTTCTCATATTTGTTAAGGCTTCAACAATAAAAAATTTCAAATTTGAATATGACATATTTATTTAACCCGATATTCATTCATAAGCATAAGTGCCGTGCTCTTCATCTTTAACGATTTGCCCTTCAACTAAAGCCACAACTCTTTTGCGAAGTTTACGAACAATGCCATCATTGTGAGTAGCTACAATAACCGTTGTTCCACTCTTATTAATATTCAAGAAAAGTTGCATTATTTCTTGTGAAATCATAGGATCTAAATTACCTGTAGGTTCATCTGTGATAAGAATAAGCGGATTATTCACAATTGCTCTCGCAATACAAACTCTTTGTTGTTCCCCTCCAGATAATTCTGTTGGATACATTCTTCTTTTATGTGACAGACCTACCTGTTCTAACGCTTCTTGGACTTTGTTATTTATAACAGACTCTGAAGTTCCAATTACTCTAAGACCAAAAGCAACATTTTCAGCTACTGTTCTTCTTTTTAGTAATTGAAAATCTTGAAGAACAATGCCTAAATTTCGTCTTAAATATGGAATACGGCTTTCTGGCATTGTGGTAATATCTTTACCATCTATCAAAATTTTACCTTCGGTGGGTCTGTCTTCTCTAAATAACATTCTTAAAAAAGTACTTTTACCCGATCCAGAAGGACCTACCAAGAAAACGAAATCCCCACGATTAATTTTCAGACTAATGTTGTTAAGAGCTCTTACTCCATTAGGAAATATCTTTGATACACCTTGTAATTCAATCATAAATTGTATATTACTCTAAACTACTCTTTGATAAATATTAAACCAACATATTATAACAGTCCTAACATTGAATATCAATAGTGTTTTTATTCTCCATATCCATTCGGATTTTTAGACTGCCAATTCCAAGAATCTTTACACATTTCTTCAATACCGTTTTCGGCTTTCCAAGCAAGTTCTTTATTAGCTTTTGAAGGATCGCAATAACATTCAGCAATATCACCTGGTCTTCTAGGAGTGATTTTATACTTTATTGTAATGCCACTAGCTTTTTCAAAAGCTTTGACAACATCAAGAACAGAATAACCTTGACCTGTGCCAAGATTCCATATTCCCACTCCTATATTTTCTTTTAACTTTTCAATTGCTTTAACGTGCCCTTTTGCCAAATCGACTACGTGAATATAATCTTTTACGCCAGTTCCATCATGAGTTGGGTAATCATTACCAAAGACACTTAATTCTTCTCTCTTACCAATAGCGACTTGTGTTATAAAAGGCATTAGATTATTAGGAATACCATTTGGATCTTCCCCAATCAAGCCACTTTTATGTGCCCCGACAGGATTAAAATAACGCAAAAGAGCTATATTCTGTTGCGGATTAGCCTTTTGCCAATCCTTTAAAATCAATTCTATAACATATTTTGAAGTACCATAAGGATTCGTTGTTCCACCTGTTGGAAAAGTTTCTTTTATTGGCACTTCAGCGGGGTCACCATAAACAGTAGAGGAAGAGCTAAATACCAAATTTTGGACTTTACTTTCAATCATAGCTTCGCAAAGACTTATTGTTCCAGCGATATTATTCTTATAATAGAACAAAGGCTTAGCAATAGATTCACCCACCGCCTTCAAACCTGCAAAATGTATTACCGCTTCTATTTTTTCATCGGTCAAAATCTTTGTTAATAAATGAGTATCAAGAATGTCACCCTTATAAAACTTTGGGCGTTTCCCTGTAATTGTTTCAATCCTATCAAGAACAGTAAGTTTGCTATTATATAAATTATCTATGATTGTTACATTGTGGCCAGCTTGAATAAGCTCAACTGCTGTATGACTACCTATATAACCTGTTCCACCAGTAAGAAGAATATGCATTTTAATGCTCCGTTAGTTTTATTTATTTGTATTTTATCACAATTTATAAGCAAAAATAAACTATTGTTATATTCCAACCCAGGGCAAACAGATTAAAATTTCTTTTCTGGATTGCCACGCCTGCCTACGGCAGGCTCGCAATGACGTTTTTTATTT
>CAJOQX010000171.1 GCA_905236865.1 Candidatus Rifleibacteriota bacterium | reverse complement strand
TAACAGAGACCGCGGAGGAGAATAAGGTTGAGCAAGCAACTGTCCGCTTTTAAAAGAATTGAGAGATAAGAAAAGCCTACACATTTGTCATAAAAAGGATAGCATAATGGCTTTAGCCCTGAAAGCTATACATTTATGACAATGGGTAGGCTACAAACAAATAAACACTGATTTTTCATCAAATTACGAGTTTTTGCACAGCCTCTGCGAGAGCTGTTTGGTTCTCAGTCCCACAAATTTTATTCCTTTTTACCCTTAAAAAGCCTCACTATATCGTTATGTCAAAAGAAAATAACCTTTTTTTATAAAAAAAATAATTTTTTTTAAAAAAAGCTAAAGATTCTAATTAGTATGGACGATAAAGATAGTGGAGAGATATTAAAAATTAAAAAGGAGGCATAAATAAGGTGATTACTGACTTATTTAGTAGCGGTAACCAAGAATTAAACTTCTCTGCAATGGTTGCAGCTTCTAATGCTAGTACAAAAGGGAAAAATCTATCGGATTTCAGTGGTACTTCAAATACTACAAATACTTTAGATTTTGCTGCAGTTCTAAGTCAGACTATTGGCTCAACCTATCTAGTCGAAGCTTTAAATACTTCTGATGCTGAAAATCTTATCAATAAAGATTCTGCTTTAAGTTCATTGGTAAACCCATCACAAAGTTTCGATTTGAATAGCCAGTTAAAAAGATCTTCTTTCAAAACTGATACTTTCAATTCTTCTCCATTTGTTAATCTTAGCGAAAGAAATAGTTTCCAGGCAAATGCTAATGTAAAATCAAATAAAGATTCAGTTTCTAGCACCGATACAAAAGCTGCTTCTGACAAAAAGGATTCTACTGTTAGCAAAGAAACAAAAAAAGATGACACCGACAAAAGCAAAAAGGTTGATTCAAAAGAAGAAGATAAAAACCAAAAAGTTGATGAAAGTAACAAAGAAGAAAATGTAGCTGAAGAAAATGCTGCTAATGAAGAACTAGCGGTAAATTTGGAAGCTGTTGAAGAAACATTGAACCTGTCTGAATTAGTAGTTACTGAAGAAGTGGTAGAAAGCGATATTTCTGTTACTGATGTAAACGAAAGTTTTATAGAAGTAGATATGGCTGCTACTACAGATTCAGATGAAAAAACTGGTCTAAGCGAAGAAGAAGATAAAGAAGATGTTGAAGAAGCAAAAGTTTCTACTGAAGAAAAAACAAATCCTGAAATTTTTGCTCAAAACCTTCAGAACTTAGAAGAAAAAACTGACATCAAAGAAGAAGCTGTTGAAGAAGAAATATCTATTGGTTCTGAAAAAAGTGAAAACAATGATATTAAGCTAAAAACAGCTAACAAAGAAGTAAAGTCTGAAGAACATCTTGAAGAAAAAGTAGAAGTAAAAGAAGAAAAACCAGAAGAAAAGCTTGCAAGTGAAGTAATTAGCCAAATACAACAATCGGAAGTTACTGATGATAACGCTAGTGTTCTTGCTTCAAAACAGGTTGTAGATACAGAAAACACAAAAAAGTCTAAAGCCGTTGAAGAAGAAACAACAGAAGAAGTTGTTGAAGTAACAGATGAAACACAAACTGTTAAAACAGATGTTTCTGCAAAAGATTCTAACGAAAAGTCTAACAGCAATCAAGAAAAAGACTCTAAGCTAGACAAAGCTGTCGCTGAAATGAAAAACAACGATAACACTATGCCAGAAGAAAGTCTTAGACAAAAATTTGCAGAAGCTATGGGGCTAGACAAACATCAAGCAAGCGAAAACCCAGATGTAAATTTAGCACAGCAAATGAATACCATGACAGAACAAGTAGCACAAAATATGGGTGGTAGTTCAAATGCTGCTGATGAAACTGCTAACAAGATTTTTGAAGCTCTTACTGGAAAAAGCGAAGGATTAAATTCTAAGCAGAATCAAACTCAAAATCTTGTTGGAAACATCGAAGGAGCTGGAAAAGGAGCTGGTTTAAATCAGAACAATGGTTCAGGTATGAACAACGGTTTCTCTTTCCAATCAGGAACAAGTCAGACTTATAATGAAAGTGGGAAAATGCAGCAAACAGCACACACACCCACAGCAAATTTCTCTGAACTTCTTACAAAAGCAGAAATGGTCAAAACCAAAGACGGTGCTAAGGTTATGAACGTTGAGCTAGAACAAGAAGGAATGGGTAAATTGGAATTGGAGCTTACTTCTAAAAATGGTGAAGTTACAGCAAGACTTTCAGCCGAAAACGATCTTGCTAAAGCCAAATTAGAAGAGTTAGCACCACAAATTAAAGAAAATTTACAAGAAAAGGGGGTAAACTTAACACAAATTAACGTGGACGTATCTTCACAAGATGCCGATGGTAATAGTGAAAAATATCTTAGATTTGGTAAAAAAGGCAAATCCAACAGATTGAATGGAGTTGAAAGCACTTCAGTTAAAGATGTTATAGAAGAAAAAATATTGCCTAATCTAAGACGTGAAGCTTTGAACATTCAGAGTGTTGATTTGACAGTATAAAAAATAGATAAACAGGAGGCACAAAATGGCTGCAATTACAACATTATCTGATTCAGAAAGAATTAGCCTTGCTAATTCAAAAAACGGCAGAACTCCAACATCAGCATTAGATAAAGATGACTTCTTAAAATTGTTGTGTGTCCAGTTGCAAAACCAAGACCCGACAAATCCGATGGAAGATATGGAATTTATCGCTGAAATGGCTCAATTCTCGTCACTTGAACAGATGGTCAACATTAAAGAAAGTATTGATGGTATAACCACACAGCTTTCCTCAAACAAAACTACACAAGCTATGATGTACCTAGGTACTAACGTTGTTGCTGATATTTCAGATGATTACGGCAATCCACTTAGCGGAACTGTAGAAATGATTGGAATAAGTGATGGAGAACCTTACCTTAAAGTTGGTGACTATGCATTAACATTAGATCAGATAAAACTTGCCAGCATTTAATACTAAATTCTTAACATAAGTGATTCGGTAACGATGAAAGTGTTAATAATTAAGCGTTAGTTATTTGAAAACTTAATATTCAAGAGGCAGATTTATATGGATCCTAGACTTATGATTGGATCACGAAGTCCGCAACTTAGAAATATTTCGAACACTACAAATAATAGTGGTTATTCTTCCCAAAAGACGAATAATCAAAAAAATTTGAGTTTTGAAGATATTTTTAATGGCGTATTAAATGATTCATCAAGCAAAGAGGAGTTTCACATTAGTTCTCATGCCCAGAAGCGATTGAACGAAAGAAACATTAACATGGATTCAAATTTGAAAAGTTCTCTATCAGAAGCTTTTTCAGAATTAGAAGCCAAAGGGGCACGTGATTCATTGGTTCTAACTAATCAAGGTGCTTTTGTTGTAAATGTTCCGAGTAGAACACTTGTTACTGCAATGGGTTATAACGAAATGCGAAACAACATAGTAACAAATATAGATAGCGTTAATATAAAGTTTATATAAGGAAGCGCAAATCGTAGAATAGAAAAAAAGAAAGAATAGAGAATAAAAAATACTGCGACAAAAATCTAGATTGCCACGTTGCCACACCTCTAACGAGGCTCGCAATGAAGTATAGCTTGCGGTTTGGCAATGACATTTGTTGTAGAAGTAGGAGAAGCAAACAAACAGGGAAATGTAAAGAATCAGATAGAGCAAACAAAATCCTAAAGAAATGACCGGACCCTAACGGGAAGTCATAAACCACTTGACCGACTGATTGTGGTAAAATAAACAAATAAATAAACTGATTTTTGCAATTCCCAGCATAAGTTCAGAGAAAGTAGCTACATCTGTAGCCTCTTTCTTTGGACCGATGCTCCATTCATTAAAGATTTTCGGAGCCATCCGTATATGTGTTTTATTCACATAGTACGGAATACTTTATAGAAGGAATAGCATAATGATCAGATCATTATTTACTGGTGTTTCAGGTTTAAAGAACTTCCAAACCAAAATGGATGTTATCTCTAACAACATCTCTAATGTCAATACTACAGCTTTCAAAAGAGGTCGTGTTGAATTTCAGGATATTTTCTGTCAAACAATTAGATACGGTCAACAGGCATTTGGCAGTTACGGTAGTTTGAATCCAGAACAGGTTGGTCTTGGTGTTAGATTGGCAGCAATCGACACTATGATGGATCAGGGTAACATAGAATCTACTGGAAAAGATACCGACATCGCTATAGAAGGCGAAGGTTTCTTCTTAGTTCACAACTACGATGGCAACACCTACTACACAAGAGATGGTAACCTCAACATTTCAGACACTTATGACTTAGTTATGACAAATACTGGTTGTAAAGTCCAAGGTTGGAGTGCTATTCAAAACCCAAAAACTGGTAATCTTGAAATGAGAGAAACAGGTGTTGTTCCTGGCGACATTAATATTACCAAATATCTCAAAAAGTTTGCTCACCAGACAAACGAAATAGTATATTCTTGTAACCTTGATTCTGGTTCAGACGAACGCGATATAGAATTTGGTTTGAATACTCTAACTTTCTTTGATAGTGAAGGTAACAGACAAAATCTTCAATTCAAGTTCAAAAAACTAGATTCTCAAAACTGGATTTGGACTGCTTACGATGATACTGAAGGTAACGTAGCTACTGGTTCTATAAGAACCGATGCAGATGGAAATGTTATTGAAAGTAAAGTAAACCCAGAAGGCGTAACTTCTAATGTATCTAATCCATATTTTACCTATGACCCAGATGGCGATCCACAGCCAGGTTCGGCTACAATGCCTGTAAATGCATCAACTAATAGCGGAAATGGTATTAGTTCAGGTGTTACAGTAGTTGGTAATGAAGTTATGGATGAAACAGTTCAAATTATATTTGATGGTGGTGACCCAACAAGAGCAACTTCTTATCGAGTAGTTGGTTCAACAAGAGGTTTTATTGGTTCTGGAACTCTAGGTGGAACACAGGCCCGTTTTACTGGTGAACCCACTCTTTTTGGTACTTATTGGAGTCCAGACGAAGATACTTCTTTTACTGTAACAGACACACAGATTTACACTTTAGATAACGGCACTGAAGGCGTAGAAGTAACTTTCCCAAGAGAAGCTACTATTACTTTTACTGCTGCTGATGGTGCATACTCTACATCTGAAATAGTGGAAAAAATCAATACAGAACTTGCTAATGCAGGTGTTCGTGCTACAGCATATTTTGACTCTGTAACCGCTACATTCCAGCTAGTTAGTAACTCAACTGGTAGTAATCGTGAACTTACAATAAGCAATTCAACTGGTAGTTTTTCCGATTTAGGCCTAAGTGAAGGCACTACTAGAGGAACTGGTGGATCAAAAGCAGAAGTTTTCCAAGATGTAAATGCTGCTGAAGCTGCTATTATAGCTGCTGGTGGTGCTGCTGGAGCAGCTGATTTTGAACACGATGGTTGGGATCCTGCCAACACTGTAACTTTAATTGTAAGCGACAGAGATGGCAATTCAACTCAAATAGTTTTTCAGGAAAAAATAGCTGGTGCTAATCAAGTATACAGCCGTAGTGCTATTCTTGCAGCTATAAACTCACAGCTTGCATCTGACAATGTTGATGCAACAGCCGCTTTCCAAGATTCTGACAACGATGGTGCACCAGATATGCTTGTAATCACAAGTAACACTTCTGGCTCTGGCGAATTGCTTTATATTAATGGAACAAATATAGACCAACTCGGTCTTACAGCTGGAACAACCTATGGAACTGCAGCTGTTAGCACATTCGATTATGGCGGATTGAAATTCGATTTGACCGAAGGTAATGATCCTTGGTTGCCAAACGAAATGATGACTTTCACTACAATCGCAGAAAAAGGTGCTGCCGACTCTGTTAATATTTATGTTCCACAACCTTCTTCAGATGTTCTTTCCTTTAAGACAGAAGTCGATGGTATAGAATATAAAATTGACGGTGCTATAGCAAAAGGTGCTAGACACTCTACTAATATAGTTTGCTATGATTCTCTCGGTGCAGCTCATGCTATCATTACAACTTGGGAACATACTAACACGGAAACTGAAGAATGGACTTATAAAATAAAATATGCTGATGATGACACAGAAATTATCAATTGGCTTCATGATCCCTCTAATGGGGTTGTAGACCCAGAAAATCCAACAGAAGCAGAATTAGAAAGAGCAAATGATGCTTTGATTACTAATCGCAATGGTATTCTGTATTTCACTGCTTCAGGTAAAATAGATCTTGGGAAATGCTATATTAGAGATATTTCTATACAGCCAGAAGGTAGTAACGAAGTAAACATAACTCTTGATACTTCTTTGATTACACAGTTTGAGTCAGATTTTACAACAAAAGCAGAAAGCCAAGATGGTTACCCGATGGGCTTATTGCAAGAAATCTACTTTGAAGAAGACGGTGTTATCAGAGGGGTTTATTCAAACGGTCAGAAACAACCAATAGCACAAGTTGCTATAGCTACTTTCAATAACCCAATGGGGCTTGAAAAACAGGGAAATAACTTATATGCTTATGCTCCAAGTTCAGGTCTTGCTATTATTGGTAAAGCTGGTATAGGTAAAAACGGTAAGATTTGTCCAAATTGTCTTGAAATGAGTAACGTTGACATCTCTGAAGAATTTACCAATATGATTATCACTCAAAGAGCTTTCCAAGCTAACTCTAGAGTAATCACAACTTCAGATGAAATTCTGCAAGAAGTAGTCAACTTGAAGAGATAATGAAAGTTGAAATCTGAAAGAAAAAAGACTCGCTTATGCGAGTCTTTTTTCTTTCAGCTCATTCTTTGTTTATTTTTATATCTTTTTTATTGATTTTTTTTGAAAATTAAGTACATTAATAAATAATTGTTGGAGTTATTGATGACTAAAATACTGTGCGATAATTGTAAATCTGTAATAGACGTTCCAAATGGTTATAACGAACCATTTATTCAATGTCCTGAATGTCGCGCTATTCAAAAGTATGTAAGACAATTAGAAGCTGGAGAGCCAAAATTCAAAATATTAGATGAAAAGGGAATAGAAAGAGCAGCTAATCAGGTAGTTGGTGACGAAATAGAGAATATTCAAGAACCTCCTCAAATTATTTTAAGACCTAAGACTCAAATACAAAAACCGCCCGCACTTGTTCATATTCCTTTAAATACAAGACCTAAGATAATAGATCAAAGGAAATTGTTGATTGATTCTATTGGTGAAGAAGGATTGGAAAAAGCCCTAGCATTAGTTGCTAAATATATAAATTCTTCTGAAGGAAGGAAAAAAAAAGCAAGAGTAAAAGCTATTCAGCAATTAATGAAAGACAAATATCCTGTAGATTTAGCTACTAGAGCTATAGAATATGCTGAAAAAGCACCTGAAACTCAGGAACTAATAAAATCCAATTCAAGCCAGAACATTATTATTTGTATTGTTGTAGTTATATTGGTTATAGTTGCATTAGTCATATTCTTAATTTAATAATGAGGTGGTTTTTCGTTATGAGGTCGATTTTCTAATAAAGGTGATTGTGAATCTTTATTTTTTAGTTCTATCACCTCATTTTTCAATGCTTCAATAATTCTTTCTTGATTAATAACTACTTCATTTAAATCTTCAATAAAACGTTCTAAATAAGACAAACGTTTCTCTATTTCATATAGTCTTTTTTCTTCCATAGATTTATCATCATTGAACGTCTGCCAGGGGCAGACGTGGCAATTATTCTTTCTTCAAAGTAATGTTTCCATTTTCGGCAACAGTTAGGTAACCAGCAGATTTATTAAATTCAACAGCTTCTTCCATCAGAGTTGTAAGATTATTACCAAGGCGTGAGAAGCCTAGTTGCTTAGCTGCTTCTTTAGCCAAATCCTCTGGTGAAAGTGCTATTTGGTCAGAAACAATCTTATATACAGCATTAGCTGCTTCAATTATAGGAATATCTTTTGTATCTCTTTTTTCAGCGTCAGTTTTACCTGCTCTAAAATCGTTGTAATCGTTAGAATTTTGCTTAGAGTTCCAATAAATCTTTTGTCCATCAGACTGTTTTGTAACTTTAAGAGATAGATTTGAATAAAATTCATCAAG
>CAJOQX010000170.1 GCA_905236865.1 Candidatus Rifleibacteriota bacterium | reverse complement strand
TGGTAGTTTCAAATATAATACTATTCAAAAAGAAAACACAGACGAGAAAACAAAAAATAATGTGAAATACAATCTAGGATTAGACATTTTTTTAGGAGTTTTAATTGCTTGTTATTACTGTTTTACTTGGTAATTAGCGACAGCTCCAAAGAAATATTTTTACCTAAAATATTCTTAAAAGGTGTCTAAAAACTAAGAATATGTATAAAATACAGTGTGTGGAGTAATGCCCTCGCCCCCTTTCGTATAACCGCCAAGGATGGCGGTATGCAAGCGAGCGACAGGATGTCAGCGAGTCGCAAAGGGGGGATTAAGGGGGATTTTAAAATAATTAGAATAAACTAATTATGGAGTCAAAATCTAGTTTTTAGACAGCCTCTCGTAAAGAGGGACTAAGGGGGATTTTAAAATAATTAGTCGAAGCTAATTTTGAAGTAAAAAGCTAGTTTTCGGACAACCTCCGATAAGGACACAACTTTTTATATATTATCTGATGTTGAAAATACTATTTCAAATAAAGTTGTAACGTTGGGTCTGTTTTGAATTTCCCACGTAATTCAGCAGAAAAAGTTTTTGCATTTGCTTTTTTTATGCTTCTTGCTGTAACACAGCTATGACAGCCTTCTATCAGAACAGCAACATCTTTACTTCCAGTTATTTCAGACATAATGTCGGCAATATCCTGCCCAATTTTCTCTTGAAGCTGTAACCTCTTTGAAACCATATCAACAATCTTAGCAATTTTAGAAAGACCTATTACCTTGCCATTTGGAACATAAGCAACTGTAGCTTTCATATCATACATTAAAGCCAAATGATGTTCGCAATGGGAAAAAAAGTCTATATCTTTCATCACAACAACTTTGCTTGTATTTTCGGTATCTATTCCTTCATCAAAACATTTGTTAAACATTTCAGCAATCTGATGATTAGTATAATTCATTCCCTCAAAGATTTCTTCATACATTTTTGCAACTCTTTCGGGTGTATCTTTGAGTCCTTCTCTATCAGGGTCATCTCCAAGAGCGATTAAAATACCACGTATATGTTTTGCTATAGCTTCTTTATCTATCATAGTTTGTTATACCCCTCTAGTGTCTGGATGCCATATATATTTGTGCATCTGCAACTGCATTTTTACATCGTTTAAAGTATTTTCTTTTATAAAATCTACTATTTTAGTAAGTTCTATTTTGCCGAATACAGGACTAAAGAAAATTGTAATTCCTTTAGTTATTAGATCAAATTGTTCTATAATTTGTTTTGCTTTAAATAGGTCTTCCATACTGCCAACAACAAATTTAACAGAATCATTTTTTGTTAGATATTGAAAATTAACTAAATTCATAAAATTTTCAAATCCGCTTGATGGAAGCTTATAATCCATGGTGAAAGAAAGCCTAGAAGAACTATTATCTATAAAATCTTTTAATGGAACAGCTCCATTTGTTTCTATCTCCAATCTGATTTCTTTGTTTGAACTCAAAATCAGTTCGATAAGTCGTTTTATTTCAGACTGAATTAATGGCTCTCCGCCAGTAAGAGTAACGTTTTTTATTTTTGTTTTTAAAATATAATTAGTTATTTCTTCTGGTGTTTCTTCAGAAAAAGGACAATTTGGCTCTAGTGCCCAAAGAGTGTCGCAGTAAGAGCAACGCAAATTACAGCCTTTGAATCTTACAAAGACTGCTAGCTCACCAGCTCTTTTTCCTTCTCCATTAATACTTATAAATTTTTCAACGACTTTCATAAACTTTATAATATTTCTTCATTGCGAGCATACCAAAGTGTGCGTGGCAATTCAATTCTCTCGTCTCTTTTTTCTACTAGCATAAAATGATATAGCATTCTACACTGAATAGCTTGCTGAATTGTTAGGAGTTTCGTAAACTTCTACTCTATTTACATCAAAACCTATCTTTTCTAGCTCATCAAAGAAGAATTTTGCAAAATTCTCTGCTGTAGGTCTGAAAGGAACTGGTATAATCTTAAAATCATCTTCTTTTAAAGCTTCGATTGTTTTCTGTTTTAAACTGTTTTCTTCATAAATAAGACAATGGTCAAAATAATCACACAAACTTTTTAAAGCTGATTTTAAATCACCAAAATCTAAAACCATACCTCTTGTTTGTTTATCTTCGCTAAGTGTTTCGCTTTTTATTTCAGCAACAACTCTCCAGCGATGACCATGAATATTTTTGCATTTTCCATCATAACCTGATAGAAAATGAGCAGAATCAAAAGCAGTTTCTGATTTTAAGTAATACATTTTTTGTCCTTAATAAACCTAAAACGAAAAAGTCCTGTCACCATTGGCAGGACTTTTATATCAAATTAACAAATTAATACAAGATTATCTATGAATTACTACGACTCTTTTATTAAAAGCTCGTAATAATTTTTAACAATCATTGTTTTTCATTATCAAATTGACAACAAAAAAAGCCCTAGTTTTATTTTACGACAGGATGGTACAAATGAACTGTCGGTAATTTCTTACAAGGGCTATTTTACTAGAAAAAAAATAAAAGTCAATCTTTTTTATTATACAATCGCAGTTTTGTTTTTCATCTTTTAATTGTTTGCTCTTGTATTTTGAATAGTTTATAATATGTTAATCAAAATTACGGAGCTAAAAATGAATATATTAGTTACTGGTGCAAATGGTTACCTAGGGCAAGGTATTGTAAAAGCTATATTAGATAACGGTCACAAGGTTATA
>CAJOQX010000169.1 GCA_905236865.1 Candidatus Rifleibacteriota bacterium | reverse complement strand
GGTTAGAGGTTAGGGTGAGAGATGAGTGGTGAGAGAAAGATATAATTATCTTTGCTGATGTTATTGTTTAGTGTGATACCCATACTTGGAAAAGAAAAAAAATTTTTTTAACTAAAATAAATTTAGAATAGTAATAAATAATGAATATTTATTACTATTCTAAATGTCTTAGGACTTATTTCATTTTTTATAGAAAATTATTGTTCTTTTTCTTTTTCCAAATTTGAATCGTTTGGCTTTTCTTCAGTTCCCTCTTTTTGCTTTTCTTCTTCTGTAGAATCGTCAGGTTCTGAATAATCATCTTCGTTTTCTGGAGACGTAGAGCGTTCTTTTTCAAGAACAAACGAATCAAGTGTTTCTTCTATCGAATTAATAGTTTTTAAACTTTCATCTATTTTTGCTAAATCTTTAGAATTTTTTGCTGACTCTAATTTTTCATGTATTTCAGCTACTGATTCTTTTAGGCTTATTACTCGGTTTCTTAGCCCCATAGTCATTTCATTCATAGAATCAGCCAAATCTTTTAATTCATCTTTTTGTCTAAGCTTAATAAAATTAGTTAAATCACCTTCGCCTATTCCCTTAGCAACTCTTTCCATACGATAAACAGGTCCAGCTATAGTATGTGTTATTTTTATACACAAGAATGCAACTATACAAATACTTATAAGCTCAGAAAATATTACGCCAGGTAGTAAACCTTTTGTTGCTGTAACTAAGTCATCTAACAACTGATGTGCTTGGATTAATTTTTCAAATTGTTCATAAGCGAAAAAGTAAGTTAAAGCCCCAACTAAGTTTGCCACTATTATTACAAGCAAAATCATTATAGCAGTCAGTCGGCTTTGAAAACCTGGTTTAATAAAATATTTTTTACGTTGCCTAATAACAGACATATAGAATCCTCCTAAGACTTTATTCTAAATTAACATAGGTTTGAAATAGATTCAATCTTTTATATCTAAATAAAATTATTGTTTTTTATTTTGAATTTCATTTAAGGTAATATTTTCTGTTTTACTCGCTGTTTCTAAGTTTCTTACATTATAATATATTTCATCTATTTTTTCTAATTCTTCTGTTTCTGCTAATAAGTCTATTAATTGATTTTCTATTTGCTCTTCGTTTATATAGCAATCTTCGGCATCTTTCCATTCTAAATCTATTTCAGTATCATCATTAAGGGCATTTTCATCTAAATAATTAGAGAAATCAATCTGATCTTCTTTTGGTAGAGTATTTCTTCGAGAGTCCAAAGGTTCTGATACTCCTTTTGGAGTTCCAACTAATAAATCTATTTCATTTATAGAAAGAAGATTTGTTTTTCTATCTTCTAAGTTTTTGTCGGCAAAACAATAGTTACAATAAGATAGAGCAACAAAAAAGAAAAATAGTAAAAAATAGTATTTATATTTCATTTTATTTAGATTCCCATTAAAAATTTATAGAAAGAAATGACATTTAATACATCTCTTTCAAATTAGTATTTTGCTAATTAATAAAAATATCGGCATTTTCCCTTTACAGAATGATTGTCTTTTGGTAAATAGTCATATTATATAGAAAAAATAGGGGTTAAAAATGAATAAATATTTATTTAGATATGGTTTTGTTAAAGGGAAAGAAATACGGTATAAAATATTAACTACAGGTAGTTTTAAATTGCTCGGTCCTGCTGGTGAAAGTTCAACTCCGATAAACATACAAATGGAAGTGAGTCAATATATAGAAAGTTGCGATGAAAATAAAGCAATAATAAAGTTTTGTATAGATAAAGCAGTTGCAGAATGTGATATACCAAAAGAAAATATGCCAGAAGTTGGTAAGCATTTTTATATGGAAACCGATTCTTTGGGAAATTGTAAATGGGTAAATGGTAAAGCAGGGTGGCAGGGTGCAGAACACTCATTGATGAGATTTCCTGAAAATGAAGTTGAGATAGGCGATACTTGGGTTCAAAAAGTTGAGAATGAATCAAGCCCTTCTATGCCATTTTATAATAGATATAGATTAAATGGACGTGATAGAAAAAATAAAGATTTAATTATTTTTTCTTCTGAAATATATTCAGGTCATCCAGATTTACCAGGTAGTATAAACTTAGGTAAAAGTAATTTTACTTTTAATCTTTCAGATAGATGGATTCAGGATTCTGAAGTAAGGATAAAACACGAATATATGATTCCTGTTCCTCAAAGACCTGGGCTTATTCTTAGAGGTAAAACTATTCTGAATGTAGATATGCAAAGATTGAGCTAAAATTAGAAAACCTCGTATCTTTTTGCTTGATACGAGGTTTTTAATATATGTAATCTCAGCTTGCTGTGAAAATATTCATTCAACACAAACGGAGTTAATTAACATCAAACAATGCCCGGAGCGGGACTTGAACCCGCAAGTCCTATACGGACACAAGAACCTGAATCTTGCGTGTTTGCCAATTTCACCATCTGGGCGTATACTTTAACAAGTCGC
>CAJOQX010000168.1 GCA_905236865.1 Candidatus Rifleibacteriota bacterium | reverse complement strand
CCCTTTTATAAAGGGGGATTAAGGGGGATTTTAAAATAATTAGAATTAACTAATTATCGAGTCAAAACCTAGTTTTTAGACAGCCTCGGAGGAGAGGCTTAAGAGATGCCTTCTCAGTTTCGCAATTGGTATTCAAAGCAGAAACTAGCGATTCGTTTGTTAAAACTAATCCCTTATCTCTCATCTCTCATCTCTCATCTCTAAACTCTAAATTTGTTTCGCATCTTACAGTCATTATTATTTACAGCTAATTATGTTAGCGTCATCAACAACTAAAAAAGTTTGCGTTTGCCTTCTAATTTCATAAAAAACTTGTATAAAGCTAATAAGGGTAGTAATATGTAAGAACTTTGTTGATATAGAAAGATTAAAAAATATGTTTAACCGCTTTTTTGATTTTATACAGCGGTGTAGGAGATTTTTTATGTTACGCATTAACCGCAATGACCCCTGTCCATGTGGAAGTGGATTGAAATATAAAAAATGTTGTATGAATAAGCTTTCTTCTTTTTCAGAAAAAGAACTTGCAGATACATATTTTAGAAAATATAGAATAAGATTAAAAACCCCACAGGATATTAAAGGAATTAAAGAAGCAGGAAAGCTTGTTGTAGATACTTTATATTTATGTGGTGAAAAAATAAAACCAGGTATGACTACAGAAGATATTAATACTCTTGTTCACGAATATACAGTTAGTCATGGCGGTATTCCTGCACCATTGAATTATCGTGGCTTTCCAAAAAGTGTTTGTACATCTGTTAATGATGTAATTTGTCATGGTATTCCTTCTAAAGATACTATTTTAAAGGAAGGAGACATAGTGAACGTAGATATTACAACAATATTACATGGCTATCATGCTGATGCAAATATGACTTTCTTTGTTGGTGAATGTTCAGATGATGCGAAAAAGATTGTCAGAGTAGCAAGAGAAAGCTTGAAACGAGCTATTCCTGTTGTAAAGCCAGGTAATAGAATAGGCGATATTGGTTATACTATACAAAAATATGCGGAAGGTGAAGGTTGCTCTGTTGTTCGTGATTATATTGGTCACGGTATAGGCAAAAATTTCCATGAAGAACCAGAAGTTCCTCATTATGGAAAAAGAAATACAGGTATTGAATTAGTTCCAGGTATGGTATTTACTATTGAACCAATGATAAATTTAGGCGATCCTTATTCTAGAGTTCTAAATGACGATTGGACTGCTGTAACCACTGATGGCTCTCTTTCTGCACAGTTTGAACAGACTATTTTGGTTACTGATACTGGATATGAAGTTTTAACACCTTATGAATTGTAATTAAGATATAAGACTTATTTAGGATAGAAAATAATAAAATCAAAAAGCCGTCAATGTCACAACTATGGCTTGCAATGACGGCTTTTTTTTACAATTGAAAAACTAATAAGTCTTTTATTCTTTTCTTAAATCGAGAGACTTTTTAACAGTTTTAACCGTAACCGAATCTAGCATTTTTAATAATAAAGTCATAAAAGCCGCTTTATCTTGTTGGGTTGAATTCTTTTTCCCATAAAGCTCATCATCAAAATATTTGCAAGCTTTTATACCCTCACTTTTAGGAAAGTTTATACTTTCAGTAACTTTATTAAAATATTCTAAAGCTGTTTCATCTTTTTCTCTTGGCAATTCACTTTGAATACCCATTAGATTTGTGAATGTGTTGAAAATTTCAACAATATTGCCTTTTAAAAAAGTAGATTGATTGTCTGCAACACCTGCAGCTGAAGCATTCTCAGCATCTTTTATTTCTGAAGCTAGTTTTTCTTTTAATTTATCTATTTCTGATTGCATAGCTTCTTCCATGTAACGTTGCTGATTTGCTTTTTTTACATATTTCTTATATTGTTTATATGCAAAAGTTCCTGTTCCTAATCCAAAAAGAGCTTCTAAAATAACGTCTAAGTTGTCTAATATCATATCAAAAGCATCTTTTTGGGCTTTTTCTCCTTCCTTTTTATTGTCGTATCTTAAACTATATTCTGCACTTTTTTCTTTATAAAACTTTACTATTGTGGGTGGAATGATACGAATTGTTACTAAATAGGCAAAGACAGAAATCGTTATGGAAATGATAAGTATACCGCTGATTGCAGTAAAAGCCCCTCGTTTGTCTTCGGCGTTAGCTTGCCTTGCTAAGTCGCTTAGGCTTTTTAAAGCTTCATTAAAATCAGGGCTCGATACTGATTTTGCAAGTCTATGTATTCCATAAGTTGCTATCATTGGTTCATTATCCTTCCTGCTTCTTTATACGCTTGTTCTTTAGCATACTGTTCTCTTGGGTTTATAATTCTAAAATCTATTCCTATTTCTTTAACTTTGTCTGCAAATTCTTGTGGAGTAATTTTAGTCATTTGTTGAGCCCCTGTAAAATTCAGTAATTTTGAGTCGTCGATAACCCAAAGCACAATTTTGACTCCTCTTGCAGTTAGGGCAGTTATAGCGTCAAAAATTGTATCATAATCAAGCCTTAGAGTATGAGTTAAAAATAAAACAATCGAACCTGGACCTGTTTCGGCACAAATTGTATCCATTAGACTAGTAGCAGCTTCTGGTTCAGCAGCCTCTATTTTACCTTTGTCAAAACTTGTTATAATATCTGTCATAAAGCCATAAGCAGGTAGCTTTGTGTCTATACTAAATAGATTTGTTGATCTACCTTGGGTCATAGCTAGTTTAACTGGTAAGCCTCTATTTCTTGTTTCTTGTATAACAGCAGCACAAATTCTAAAAATTCTATGCATACCATTTCCAAAACCTAACCCTCTTAATTGAGTTCTATCAGTATGAACAGCAAGAAAAACAGAAGTTAAAGAATCTTTCTCAAATTGTTTTATTACTGTTTTCCCTATTGCAGCAGATTTTGTCCAACAAATAGCTCTAATATCATCACCAGGCATATATTCTTTAATTCCATAAAAATCTAAACCATTGCCACTTTTTGTAGATTTTTTACTTCCAATTGGTTCAAGAAGAGAATTATTTATCAGTTCCATATCTTCTTCTGGTGGAGGATTTAACCAAACGTTTACAAAGGATTCTTTATCGCATTTTAAAATGACTTTTTCATCAAAAAACAAAAATGGATCTCTAACGTTTAATGTTAAAGGTCCTATAGGAAATTTGCCATAACCTCTATTTAATTGGACTGTATATTTTAATCTAAAAATACCATCTGTGTCGAATTCATCATTGTTTAATATTTTTATAGGCGAAGCAAGATTTTTACATCCTTTAAATTCATCACTAAAATAAGCGAGAGAAAAAGGAAATATGCTTTTATATTTTATAACCACAAAAACATCAAATTGTTCGTCTTCGATTGCTTTATCTAAATGGACTCTTTCAACCAATTTAAAAGAATTTTTAATTTTATTTATATACAAATAAGACATATAATAAATTACGAGAGGAATATAAACTAATATTAAAAATTCTGAACAAAAGGGTTTTTCTATTATTGGCCAAGGAATAGTTAGTACAATACCTAAAATAAAGCTAATATAAAGAAGAATTTTTGTATGACTCTTAGTGTTTATGATTCTATTATATGCTACTTCGTCTTCTCTATATTCGTCTTCGATATCGACGAATACTTTTTTAGGTGATTCAGATAAAGCTCTATTAAATTTTACAAAATCATTATCCAACATAGTTTATTTTTGATTTTTTACAGGAACAGGTACTCTTGCAATTACTTCAGAAATAATATTTTCAGCTTCAACGTGTCTTACAAGAGCTTGAGCACCTAATATTAATCTATGAGCAAATACAGGTCTGACAAGCTTTTTTATGTCGTCAGGTGTGACATAATTTCTTCCATCGACACAAGCCCAAGCTCTGGCTGCATTCATCATTGCAATAGAAGCACGTGGACTGGGACCTAATGTAAGTTCAGGATGAGTTCTTAACGACTCAGAAATTTTCAAAATATATTCTTGAACTTCTGGTGAAACAGAAACTCTAGTTAAGATATAACGCTGTATTTTTCTAAAATCTTTTCTTGTAATAACAGATTTCAATTTTGTTATAGGATTACCAGCTAGGTGATTTGCTAACATTTGTCTTTCATACTGGTGGTCAGGATAACCCATGCTTAATTTCATTAAAAATCGGTCTAACTGTGCTTCTGGCAATGGGTATGTTCCTTGTTGGTCAACAGGGTTTTGGGTTGCAATAACAAAGAAGACTTGTGGAATTTTAAATGTGGCACCGTCAATAGAAACTTGTCTTTCTTCCATAACTTCAAGAAGACTTGATTGGGTTCGTGGAGTTGCACGGTTTATTTCATCTGCTAAGAAAATATTTGTAAAAATAGGTCCTCTTTTAAAAGAAAAAGTTGCTTCTTTAGGGTTATATATCATTGTGCCAGTAACATCCATTGGTAAAAGGTCTGGTGTGAACTGAACACGTTTAAACATACAGTCTATAGAAGCAGCAAGGGCTCTAGATAGCATCGTTTTGCCTGTTCCTGGAACATCTTCTAGGAGAACATGAGAATTTGCTAAAGCGGCAGCTAAAACGTGTTTAATTACTTCTGTTTTACCAACAATTATTTTTTCGATATTGTTTATAACATCTCTTATTAATGGTGCTGGATCAAAATCTGTAAGTTCATCGTCTGATATTTCTTCATCGTTTAATTCATCTGCAGGGTCAGTGCAGACTCGCAAAACTTCTTGCATTTTCATTGTATACCAATCATCGTCTATATGAAGTAACTCTTTCAATGCATATAAGTTTCTTTTTTCATCATCAGTTAGAACGCCATCATCCATTGCAACTTCACAAGCACTTGAAAATAAAGCTTTTGAATCAAATTCTCTATATTCTTTACTATTAGCGGCTTCTCTTGTTGCTTCGCTATATAGAGTTTGAAGCTCACGAGTTTCTATTCCTAGTTTAAGAGCCAATTGCTTGATTAATTCTTTTTCTTTTTCATCAAGCTTTTTATTCATAAGAGCTTCTTTAAGTAAAAGCTTCATTGTTGCAGTCGCTGTAAGTTCAACTTTTTCCATTATAAATCCACCTAAATATTATTAATGTACAATTAAACATCATAATTATATCTTTATATTAGATAATTTCGCAACATTAAATATAAAAATATTTTAGAAGATGAGAAGGGAGAAGGGTTAGTCGTCAGAAGAAACATCAAAGAATGGAAAAATAATTTCTTTGTCTAGTTTGTTTCTAATACGTTCAAGTAGTTGTACTGGTCTTCCAAAAAGAAGTTTACTTGCTCCATTTAGTTTAACTTCAGAATATCGACTAAAATCTACAGAAGTTCGTCTAAATTCGTCATTACCTATAATCATATTCCCCTTGTGAATAACCATGGAATAATCTTCTGGAAGAAGGTTTATAAAGTTGTCAAATGGGTCTGAATAATTATCTTCAAACACGATAAAATCAGAACGTTTGCCTGGCTCTATTGTTCCAACCTCTTTTTCTATTCCGAAAATTTTCGCTGCATCTATAGTTGCCATTCGTATCAAATCTTTTGATGAAACACTATTGTTAAGAAAATCAGCAGAAAATTTCTTTGCAACTTTAAAAGCTGTATGCATATTTGATGTACCTGTATTTGAACTATCCGTTCCTATACAAACTTTTATGCCTAGCTCTATTATTTTTTTTATGTCTGGCTGACATCCAAAAATACGCTCTGATGATTCTGGAATCCAAACAATTGATGCTTTTTTGCTGGCAATTAATTGTAATTCTTCATCTTTAAAAAAGCAACAATCAACTAAAACAGTATTTTTAGAGAGGGCTTCAATTTTATTTAAATAATCTATTTCGTCTTTTATCTCTTTGCTTTTGCCTTCTCCAGCGTGAATAATAAAGGGAAGAATACCTTGGGTGTTTCTATATTGCTCAGTAATATTTGAACACCAATGCAAACGCTTTTCTGAAACAGAATGAGCTTGATGGAAATATTTTAACAAGGATGCTAGTTCATGACCTGTAAATGTATCTGACACTTCGGCAGGATAATGATCTACTATTGTTGTCGCACCTGAAATAACATTTTTATACATTCCGACAATATATAAATCTGAAGCAGAAAGTTTTTGTTGTAATTTGTAGTCTTGTTCAGAATGAATAGAGTTTTCCCATTCATACCAATTGTCTACAGGCATTGTTCCTAATGCTCGCCATGAAGTATCAATTAAATGGTCATGTCCATTTATTAAACCTGGAAAAACTATCTGTCCATCTAAATCAATTTCTGTTTCAATTGGTTTCAGCGGAGTCTGATCTGGTTCAAGCAAATCATAAATGGTGTCATCCTGTATTAATATGCTCTGCTTTTTTAAATTAAAATCAGGTTGCAATACTAGACCATTTTTTAAAAGTTTAAACATCGTATTTCCTCAAAAAGCTCCAAATTCAGGTTTCTGCTGTTTTATCTCTCTAAGAAAAACTTTCCACGGTTTATCTGCTATAGCCATTTCAACAAAATGTTGTCCAATCTCTTCTAAATAAGAAAGGAACTGAACTCTTTGTTTATTATCATCTAGTTTTATTAGTTTATCAAAACTAGCGATAAATTCATCATTGTTTTGTAGTTCATAAGTTTTTGCAGAACCTTTTATGAAAGATTTCTTAAAATTTTGAACATCTTTTTCATCGTTACAAGGCAATATCTGTGAGCCAAACAAAATACCTATCATCTCGCCTCTAAAATTTAAAGGAACTGCGAAAACCAAAAAACCATTATAGCATAAACAAGCATAGGGAACTTTTCTTCTTAATATTTTCTTTTCTATACTAGAATAAACTTTTCGGCATCTTTTACAGCCTAAATCTGTACCTCTTATAAAACTACAGGGACCATAAAAGTAGTCTGTTTTGCATACGACTTCACCTGTAATAGAACGAAGAGACAAAGGAATTCCAAGAAATTTTTCTAATTTTCTCAAAACCTGAGCAATTCTTCCGTTAGAAAATTTAACTTTTGCATTTATAGTAGAATCGCTTTGTTCTTCTATATTATTTTGTTGGGAGATACTATCGTTATTCATGGTATTAGGCTATTATGATTAATTTGGCTCAACGCTAATAACAAAGAATTATATTTGGTTTTAGCATTATCAGCTCTAGAGGGGTGGGCTATAGGACAAGAAGCACCATACAATAAACCACCCATGTCAGCTTTTACATAATGTTGTAATGATTTATAAAGTGCATTGGCTGTTTCTATGCGTGGTGCAACAAAAATAGTTGCATCACCTTGAATTTTACCTTTGTAACCCTTTATTTTTACAGAATTTTGACTGACTGCCAAATCAAAAGCTACTGGACCTTCAACTATTATATCAGTTTTTTCTCTCAATTTTTGGACAACAGCCTCGGCAAGTTTTGTTGAAGGCATTTTGTCAGAAATTTTTTCATTAGCAGACAACAACGCAACTTTATTTTTATTGTAAATTGAATTTTTTTTATCATTATTTAATTTAAATAATAATTCAAAAATATTATCTATTTCTTTTATGATTGTTTCATCATCAGGAGAAATATTAACGGCTGAGTCTGTTAAAAAGCAAATATAGTCTTTGTCGGGCAACTGAAAACCAGTTATATGAGATAGAAAAGAATGATCTAACCCTTTTTGTTTGTCCAAAACAGCTTTTATCAAAGAAGCTGATTGGCACATTCCTTTCATAATTATATCAGCTTTTTTTGTTTTTATTTCGTTAATAGATTTTAAGAGAGCTTCTTCTTCAGAAATAGCCTCAATAATTACGATTTTGGAGGAATCAACTAATGAACCAAAAGTGTTTTTTATACTTTCTGGATTGCCAATTAGAGTAGCACTATAAATTATTCTTTTTTCAAGAGCTTCTTTTATTGCTATACATACTGCTTCATTATCTGCTAAGGGTATAACGACTTTATGTTTATTTGTTGAGATTTGGCTTGATTCTAGTTTTTCAAAATATTTTTGGTTCATTTTTTCTCCCTATTTCGTGTATGGATTTTATCATTTACTTATAAAAAATGTCAAGAATTCCACTATTTTCATCACTAAAAAGTTCATCTCTAATAATTAACAAATGCTATTTGTCAAGGCTAACACATATATATACTTTGGAAACCTCTTGTAGAAAACTACAATGTAGAAATTGAACAAATAAAACTAGTGACAAAAGTATTAAAGTATTCTATACTTTAAGCAAAATCTATAAGGGATTTTAGGAATGCGAAAACTATTTACTGCTTTATTTACTATAACTTTTTTTATCGTTTTTATTGGCTGTTATGATAACAAAGAACCTCAAAAGGAATCAAGACTTAAACTAATCAAGATAAATCTTACAAAAGAAGAGTATGCTTTTGCTGTTTCCAAAGACAATACTTCTTTAAAAAATGATTTGAATGAATATATAAATGATATAAAAAATAGTGGAGTGTTTGATTCACTAGTATCTATATATATGGAAAAAGGCAATGATTCTTCCAAAACAGGTGTAAAATATACAACGGCTGAAGTTCAAAAAACAGAAAAAAATTTAATAGTTGTAACTAACTGCCCTTTTGAGCCTTTTGAATATACTAAAGAAGATGGCTTGATGTACGGAATAGATATTGAAATTGCTAATGCTTTTGCAAAACAAAAAGGGTTGGAACTCGTTGTGAGAAATATAGATTTTGATAACATTTTAAAAGAAGTTTCGGCAAACAAAGCTGACATAGGTATGGCAGGAATAACAGTTACCGAAGAAAGGAAGAAAATATGTGATTTTACAGATACATATATTAAATCTGCACAAAAGTTGGTTGTAGATGGTAAAAATACTGATTTTGATAAATGCGGTAACATTGAAGAAATAAATTCGGTTTTGAAATCTTTAACTAATAAATCTATTGGGTTTCAAGAAGGGACAACTGGAAATCTTTATATTGTAGGTGACGGTTCTAACGATTTCCCTGGATTCTCTAATATTAAGCCTATTGGCTTCAATACACCAGATTCGGCTATTAAAAACTTATTAGAAGGGAAAATATATGCGGCTATTCTAGATGATGAACCTGCAAAATCCTTAGTTGATAATATTAATTTTAAATTTATGGAATCATCTAAACTTGACCGATAAATTTTTTTAATGTATATTTTTTTGAAAACGAGAGGTATTTAAGTAATGGTTTTAACTGATTTTCTCAAAAAAGTTCCCTTATTCTCTGAATTAAATGATAATGAATTGAAAAACCTTGAACAAAAGGCAGAAATATTATGTTACCCAAGAGATGCTTTTATTTGCAAAGAAGGGGAACATGGCGATACGATGTTTATCATCAAATCTGGAATTGTTCAGATTTATTGTGATGACGGAAGTGGTGGAAAGAAAATTATCACACACTCTAAGTTGGGTGAGTATTTTGGCGAGATCGCATTGTTGATGGAAGGGGCAAGGACGGCTACTGTTGTTGCTTTGGCAGAAACAGAAGTTATCAGAATAAAAAAAGTTGATTTTGATGAGCTTTTAAGAACTCATAATGGAATATGTATTAGCATAATAAAAGAACTCTGTAATCGTCTTTTGAAGGCTAATATCAGTGCTTCTACTATAAAGAGCCATAATGTTTATTCTGTCTTAGGACCAGATACATCTTCAGGAAAAAGCTTGTTTGCTAGAAATTTAGCTTTGGCTATATCTCATCTTTTAAAAGAAGATGTTTTATTATATGACCCTAATTTAAGAAATGACAGAATAGCAAGAATGTTGGCTGTCGAAGAAAGATCTAAAATAATAGATGAATTAGTTAACCAAGAAAAAATCACCAATATTAGCAAATACGTTGTTAAATCTCCTAGTGGTTTGTTGACTATTCTTCCACAAGAAAATGGTATTACAGATTGCCGTTTAAAGGAATTCCATACGTATTCGTTGATGACTACAGTAATGGAAAACTATAAATATATAGTTGTTGATTCTAGTTCTATGTTTACTAAAGTAACAAAAGAAATCGTTCAAAACAGCAATAAGATTATATATCTGATTTCAAGCAAAAACATATCTGTTGAAGGATTGATGGATTACTTTGATAAAACAAGAAGAGAATGGAATGTTTCTCATGACAAAGTAATTTTCGGCGTTAATCATAATACTTCAGTAGCAACAGATGAAGGAAGAATTACAGATAAAGCAAGAGAAAGAATTTCTTTTGAACTTCCTTTTATGGCTGATTTTAAAGGAGCTAGAGATCCGCACCCCCAGGGTCTGCTAACATTACAAACTAATCCATCACATATTTTAAGCAAAGTTTGTTCTGATTTGGCTAATAAACTAATTTACGATCAGAAAATTGGCCTTTCCTTGCCTACATTTGCTGGTGATGTGGCTAAGAACTCTCTTGCAGAACGTTGGATAGAAAGTGCATTACAAGAGTTTTCGGTTTCGATAAAAGATGTTGTTGTTAGTGAGCCTTTCTTTAAAAACGAAAATCCTTATAAAACAATTTATGGAAGCACGCCTAAATGGAAACTTAATGAACAGGTTGTTAAGGTTGTCGATTTTGCAAACAGGTTTAAGAAAGAATTTGATGTGAAGAATGTTTACTTAACTTTAAATGGCGAAGAAAGCACTATTTAATCTGTAGTATTCTTGATACTGAGAAATTATGGCAGACGAAAAAAGTTTATATAAGCTCTTAAAATTAACTTATGATAAAAAAGCTTCTGATTTGCATTTAAAAGTTGGTAAAACAGCTTCTATACGCATTGATGGGCACATAACTCCTGTAGATGGTTATAAATTTACTAAAAATGATTTTAAAAAGATCATTGAAGCCTTATTGAACCCTGAACAAGAAGAGCAGTTTATTAAAAATCATGAACTTGATTTTTCCTATACTTTAGAAGGTGTCTGTCGATTCAGAGTTAATTTATATACTGATTTAAATGGTTATGGAGCTGTTTTTAGAGTAATTCCATATAGAGTTATGGAATTTGATGAAATTGGTTTGCCTATGGCTGCTCGACGATTGATAGAACAGCCTAATGGTTTGATTTTAATTACGGGACCTACTGGAGCTGGTAAAACTTCGACTTTGGCTAGTTATTTAAGCTATGTAAATAAAAATGCAAGAAGACACGTAGTTACTTTAGAAGACCCTATTGAATATCAGTTTGAGGATAATCAATCTTTTTTTAATCAACGTCAGATAGGTGTTGATTGTAAAAGTTTTTATGATGGGCTTCTTACTGTCTTACGTCAAGACCCCGATATAGTTGTAGTCGGAGAAATGCGTGAACCTGAAACTATTTCTCTAACTTTGAATGCCGCAGAAACAGGAAAATTAGTATTAGCGACACTGCATACAAATTCAGCTGTAAGCACTGCTGAACGTATTGTTAATGTTTTCCCAGAAAGCAGACATAATCAGATTCTTTTACAACTATCAATGGTTCTAAGAGGAGTTGTTTCACAAACATTGCTTAGAAAAGTTAATGGAGGTCGTGTAGCAGCTTTTGAACTTCTTTTGAATACGACAGGTGTTAGAAGTTTGATTGCAGAAGGAAAAATACACATGCTTCCATCTTATCTTGAAACTGGTGGCGAAACAGGAATGATGACTATGGAAATGTCTCTAGCACAGTTGGTAAAAGATAATGTAGTCACTGTTGAAGAGGCTTTTTCGGCTGCACCTAATCCCAATGCCTTACGTAAACTTATAGAAATGAATAGATAAGTATAGGTGAAAAATGTTAAAAATACATAGATATTTTGAAACAGCAATTGAACGCAAGGCTTCTGATTTGCATTTAAAAGCTGGTTCACCGCCAATAATAAGAGTTGGCGGTAGACTTATGACTCTTGCAGAAGAACCTTTGGCTTTCCAAGAAATGCCTAATTTGTTTCTTCCTTTAATGAGTATAAAAGACCAGAATGATTTAAAGCTTAGTTACGAAGCTAATTTTATGACTCAATATAAAAGCCGTTGGAGGGTTAGAGCCTGTATTTATACTCAAAGAGGCTGTTTGTCTGGTGCATTTAGGTTTATTCCCCAAACCGTTCCATCAATAGAAAGTCTTGGCTTGCCACCTATTCTTAAAGACATTGCACAAACTCCAAGAGGGCTTTTCCTTGTTACTGGTCCCGCCAATTCTGGAAAAACTCATACATTGGCTGCTATTATTAATGAAATAAACAAGACTTTTGCTAAACATATAATAACTATAGAAGACCCAATCGAATTTGTTTACAAAGAAAGAAGATCTATTTTTACTCAGCGTGAAATAGGGGTTACTTCAAATAGTTATTCTAGTGCATTGATGAATGCTTTACGTGAAGACCCTGATGTTATTCTTGTTGGTGAAATGCGAGATGTCAATACTATTGAAATGGTTTTGACTGCGGCTGAAACTGGTCATTTGGTTTTTTCTACATTACATACTGTGGGGGCTGTTCAGACCATAGACAGAATTGTTAATATGTTCCCAGGACATAGACATGAAGAAATTAGAACTCAAATCTCTATGTCTCTTATTGGAATAATATCGCAAGTTCTTTTACCTAGTTTGCATAAGAAAGAACGTGTTATGGCTCACGAATTAATGATTATGAACTCAGCTATGCGTAACCAAATCAGAGAAAAGAAAACAAATCAATTAAAATCGGCTTTGATGTTAGCTCGTAAAGATGGTTGCAAAACTTTGAAAGATTCTCTTTCCGAGCTTATAAAAGACGAACGTGTAGACCCTAAGCTTATTGCTAACATAATGAAAGAAATAATTGAATAATGGAAAAAAAAGAAGATATTGAAGCTTTTAGATATGTTAAAGCAGCTAGAAAGCTAATGCTTCCAATCACAGACAGATTGGAAGCATTAGCTAGAAATGATGATATTTCTGACGAATTAAAATTTGAATCATTAATAAGTTTGGGAAAAATAGGCGATAATGAATCCTTGCCAACTTTAATGATGCTTTTTAATGATTATCCAGATTATTTAGAGCCAATTACAGCACTTGGTTATTATAAGAGTAGTTCACCTGTTGCTAAGCTTATTGAAAGACTCCAAGACCCTGACGCTCTTTATAAAGAAGAAATAGTCAGAGTATTAGGTGAAATTGGCGATCCAATGGCGACCAAGATATTAATGGAACTTCTTCATGATGAAGATAGAATGGTACGCTATTATTCTGCTAGAGCATTGTATAAAATGGGCGGCAGAGATGTCGTTCAAGCTCTTTGTAGTTTGCTCAATGACCCTGACGAATGGATTGTTATTAATGTTCTAGATATTCTTTCCAAAATGAAAGATCCCGAAGCTATTCCAGCGTTGGTTGGGCAATTTGAAGTTGTTAGAGATTCTCGTCTTAAAGCTATTATTATTTCTTCTTTAACTCCTTTTGCTGAAGGTAGTCTTCTTAAAACTTTTGAAAGCGGTTTAGATTCTTTTGACCCACGTATTCAGGCAAATTCTGTAGAAGCAATATCTATGCTGAAAATTCCTGCTTCAGAAATGAAAAGAAAACTTAAACGTTTTTATGGGCATCCTAACAATAGAGTTAGAGCTAATATGTGTATTGCTTTGGCAAAAGCTGACCCTACTGCTGTAATTGATGAAATTAAAGGAATGTTGGTTAGCCAAGACGCTTCAACTCGTCGCTCTGCTGCTTATGTTCTTGCAAGAGTTGATTGCGAAAAAAGAATCGAATATATACACACACTTCTCGAGGATGAAAACTATGGCGTTAGAAAAATGGCTTTAAAGGCTGCTATGATTCTTGAAGGCAGTGTTGGAGTTAATGAAATAAAGCCATTGTTAGATGATGAAAATCAGTGGGTTCGTAGAGAAGTAGTCGAATGTGCAATTAGACTGACAGATTTCCCAAATGATTTAATAATTAATCGATTCAGAATTGAAGACTGTCCTCCTGTATTAGAAGTTTTACTCAAATATATTGTAGACAGAAATCTAAATGAAGCTGTTCCTATTATTTATGATCGTATAAAGCGTGAGCCTGAAGAAGAAATGCCTTGGCTAATAGCTTCATTAGGTCATCTAGGAGCAATAAAAGAGTTGAATCAAGTAAAAAAATTCCTAGGGGCTGTTAGAGCAAGTGTTTTTGTTGAATATTATGAAGCCTTGCTTTTGAACGGTGATTTGAAAGTTTTTCAAACTATAGCAGAAGGCTTAGGTGATGGTAAACGAGAACAAGAATTACTGTCATGGGCTAATATCGCTGGTTGTATAGGAACTTTCATCCAAAATACCGATGGCTACTCTAGAGTTTTAACTGAAGCTCTTGGCAAAGAAATAAATTTTGATAAAGGCGAAATTCTCTTAGGACAAAATTCTTTGCAAACTGAAAATAGCGAACAAATGTTTGAAGAAGCAAAAAATCTTTATCTTACTAAAGATTATCAAAAGGCTTCCATGTTATTAGAGAAAGTTATATTAGCACGACCACATCATTTAGAAGCTCGTTATTTACTTGCTAATTGTGCTTATAACATGGGTGATGCCGCCAAAGCTAGTAATTTGCTTGAAAAAATACTTGTTGCTAAGCCCTCTCATATTGAAGCAGGAATATTATTAGGACAAATTTATTTTAGACGAAAAGATTGGCAGTCATTAGCCGATTGTTATAATAAGTTGAAAGAATTTATACGGCTTGAAGATAAAAAGAATGTAATTAGGGTTTATGGTGCACTAGGTCTTGCTTATTTTAACCTTAAGAAATATAATGAAGCTATTGATTCATTATTGACTGGTTTAAAAGCTAATCCTAGAGATTTGTCTTCTTCTTATCATCTTGCTTTGTGTTATTACTCTGTTGGAGAAACAGAACGTTCTAAAAAAGTTCTGGAATCATTGCGTAAAACTTTGCCACCCGATAGCCAAGTATTGAAGAATGTTCAGGAACTATTACAACGAATTTAAAAGAGGTAAAAATGTCTGAATTAAATTTTATTTGGGATAAACTTAAAGATAAGAATGTTTCTGACGTTCATTTATTCCCTGATCAACAGGTTTATTACAGAGTTAATGGAGTTCTTTATAAATTAGATACCATTGTAAGGGAAGACCAGATTAAAAAAATAATACTGACAACTAGCACACCTAAAGCTAGAGAAATACTTGGTCATCAAAGACAGGTTACTTATGGAGAAACTGTTGAAGGAATAGGGCGTTTAAGATTTTCAGCATTTTTTGAAAGAGGTAGATTTGCTGTTTCCCTTAGAGTTATAAGTGATAAATTTTTTGAGCTTGAAGAATTGGGTATTAATGAAATGCAGAAAAAAGTCATAGCTCAAAAATCTGGACTCATTATAGTTGCAAGTCCTTCTGGCGAAGGTAAATCAACTACAGTTGCTGCTATATTGAACTACATGAATCATAATTTTGAAAGAAATATTTATACTGTAGAAAATCCAGTAGAATTTGTTTATAAAGACGATAGAGCAAGTTTCATTCAACGAAGTATCCCTATTGACGTTTCTAATTTTTATAAGGGTCTTTTAGATGCTTATAGGGTTAATCCTGATGTGGTAGTTACAGATTCTATTACATATTCAGACACTGTTAATCAAGCATTAAATTTGTGCGAAAATGGGTGTACTGTAATAGCTACTACAGATGGTGGTGACTCACTTCAAATAATAGAAAGAATTATAGGTGTTAGAGAGCCTGATGAACGTGATAATGTTAGACAAAGACTTTCCGCTCATTTGAAAATGATTATCAGTCAGCGACTCGTTCCTTTATCAGATAACTCAGGTAGAACAGCAATATTTGATATTCTTATTAATTCTCCTCAAATGAAAAATCTTATAAAAAATGACAATATGAGTATGTTTAGAACTCTTCAAACTCAAAGTGAAGCCACAGGTATGAGAACTTTTGATAATTCTTTAAAGAATCTTTTGAAAAAGAAGCTCATTACTCCAAAAACCGCTATGGAATTTGCCATAGATAAAACGAATTTTCGTGGATAAGAGGTTGTAATTATGGTTGTAAACAGCATTATAGAAAAAGTTTTTGAAGCAGGTGGAAGTGAACTATATATCAAAATTGGTTCAAAACCTCTTATGAGAAATAAAACAAATGCCTTGAAACAAATGGATTTCCCTGTAATATACGATCAGGATATGAAAGATTTGTTAAAAGACCTTCTTTCCAATAGTGAAATTGAAAAGTTCAATAAATTAGGCTTTTATGAAGTTAATTTTTTTGGAAAGCCCCCTTGTAATTTTAGACTAACTTTATTTCATTCACAGCAAAAACCAGTAGCTTTTATAAAAATAATAAATGGAAAAATCCCAAATTTGACTGAAATTGGTTTCCCGCCAGTTGTTGCTAATTTACTTAGTGCTTCAAAAGGATTGTTAATATTATCTGGACCCGCTCGTTCTGGAATTTCTACTTCAATGGCTGCTTTGATTCAGGAAATGAATATTAAGTATCGTCGTCATGTCTTGGTAATTGAAGATCCGATAGAATATTATTATCAGCCAAATGAATGTATAATCTCGCATCGCCAGTATTCTAAAGATATATTTAAGATTGAACAGGGAATTAATTTTGCAAGACGAATGGATGTAGATACTCTTGTTATTGGCGATTTAAAATGTGATTTGCCTGTTAAAAATATTATCGAGTATGTTGCTGGTGGGCACTTAGTTTTACTCTGTATGCAAAATCTTGGCATTACAAGCACTTTGGAAAAACTAGTCCTGTCGGTTCCGCAGAATTATAGAGATTATGTAAGTCAGGTTCTTTCTGAAAACCTGTTGGGAATTTGTTCACAAGCTTTAATTAAAAACACTAATGGTAAAAAAGTGCCTGTTCACGAAATATTGATACCTAATAAAAATACTGCTGGTATTATTGCAATTGGTAAATATTCACAAATAAGAAACAATATAGCAACTGCTGGAACAGGAAGTATCTTATTTGATACAGATAAAGGCAGAATTGGCTCTGTTCAAGAAAAAGTTCAAAAAGGTTTATTGGATAAAATGGCAGGCGATGCTTTTATAGAATATTATAAAGGCACGATGGCTTAATAAAAATAAGAGCAAACGTATTATGATTTTTATATTTTTAATGCGTTTGCTTTTTTATTTCTGCTAATTTTATTCTATTTAAAGCTGTTGGATGTGAGTAAAGCCAAAATACTCTAAATGGGTGGGGAAGCAAATCTGATTTGTTGTCTTTTGCTAATCTGATTTGAGCATCTTGGAATACTTTGTTTAAGCCTGTTAGCTCAAGAGAAATTTTATCGGCTTGTGTTTCCATAAATTGGCTAATCTGACTTTCTATTGGAGCTACGAAAAGCTGTAAGACCATATATGAAATCATAAAAAATGGTAAAACAGAAGCAGTTTTCAAATCAATTAGACCAAACCATTTTACTACAGTCAAATATTCAAATAAATTATAAATAATGAAACAGACTATGTAAGCTCCTACTATTCCACATAATAATCCCCAAAACTCATGATTTTGTTTCCAGTGACCAACTTCATGAGCAAATATTAATGCGGCTTCGTCTGGAGTGAGATTTTTTATTAAGTTATCGTATAATACTATTCTTCTATAATTGCCAAAACCAGTAAAATATGCGTTTGTATGCTTTGAATATCTGCTTTCATCAATTACATAAATTTCATTTACAGATAATTCAGCATCTTTAGCTATTTTCATTAATTTATTTCTTAATTCCCCTGATTCTAATGGCTTTTGATTATAAAAGATAGGAGTAATAACAACGTGAAAAACTATAATAAAAATGCCAGCTATGATTCCTGCAATTAATGGGGCTATTATATGCCATTTATTAGGAAAGTTTTTTATAATAGCTAAAATAACAAGAATAAAAGAACTTTGAATAATAATATTTATTGTAGCAGATTTAAAATATTGTAGTAACCAACCGTATAAATTTATATTTGAAAAGCCTGATATACTTTCTCTATGATAACTAAAATAATAAGAAAAAGGGAAAGATAAAATCTGTAATATTATTAGAAAAACTAAAGTGAAAAGTAAATTATTTTTTAAAAGCCCATTACCTGCTAATTTTGTTACTTTTACCCACAAATTTGTAAAAAGACCTAATCGCAACATTAATACAAGAATAAACAGATATATGCTCCCAAAAATAGCTTTAAACCAGATACCGTTAAGAGAATATTCTCTACTTTCGTTAATATCATTTTGGGAAAAATATTTTAAGGTTTCTTGATGATAAGAAGGGTTTGTGTTTCCATAATATTGACAACCAATCAGGATGAAACGCAAAATAAACCATAATATTATAATTAGCCAAAATATTTTTTCTATTCTTTCAGGATTCATTCTTTGATTCCTTTATAATACTTTTTATACTTCATTGAAAAATTTATTGTATTGATGTAATATAACAAAAACTAAAATAAAAAGGAAGCAAACAATATGTTTAAACTAATTCTTCTTGCTTTGTTGGTTATTGTAGCTCCAATTGCTATGGCTCAAACAAACTCTCCTGATCAAGCTAAAAATAGTAAAGTATCTGCCCTTCCAGAAGGTTTGAAACTAGAAAAAGCTACAAATCCAGTAATTATGATTTCTACCCAACGTGGTGATATGGTTTTGGAATTGTTCCCTGATTCTGCTCCAAAACACGTTGAAAGTATGCTTAATTTGATTAAAAAAGGCTTTTATAACGGATTGATATTCCATAGAGTTATTGCTGGTTTTGTAATACAAGGTGGTTGTCCTGAAGGCACTGGTATGGGCGGTCCTGGTTATACACTTCCCGCTGAATTTAACAAAAGAAATCACTTAAAGGGAACATTGGCTATGGCAAGATCTCAAAATCCAAATTCTGCTGGTAGCCAATTTTATATCTGCTTAGCTCCACAGCCACATCTTGATGGTTCTTATACTGTTTTTGGACAACTGAGAAGTGGTGAAGACGTTCCTGATAAAATTCGCAAAGGCGATAAGATGAATATTACTATTCTTCAAGATTTAGCTCCTGCTAAATAATAATTAATTTGGTAATCTAACAATGAAATTCAATTCAGAGTTTATCCATAAAAATGTTCCAATAAAACATTTAGTTACTTTTAATATTGGCGGTAATGCTGATTACTTTTATACTGCTGACTCTATTGACGCTATTTGTGGTGCAGTAGATTATGCTAATAAAAAGAATTTGCCTGTTTTTATTCTTGGAGGTGGCTCTAATTTAGTAGTTTCTGACAAGGGAATCGAAGGATTAGTTATCCATAATTTATGTGAAGATATTTGCACTGTAGATAAAGAAAAAATGCAGATAAAGCTTTCTTCAGGCTTTCCTCTTTCAAAACTAGTTGATATAGCATTAAATGAAAGTTTTGCAGGTGCAGAATTTTTCGCTGGTATTCCAGGAAGTATAGGTGGAGCTATTTGTGGAAACGCAGGTGCTTATGGAAAAAGCATTTCTGATATACTTGTCAGTTGCGATATTATAGACTCTGAAGGTAAAATCCGAACTGTAGATAAAACCTATCTACAGTTCGATTATAGAATGAGTAGGGTTAAAAAAGAGCCAATCGTTGTTTTATCAGCCGTATTCCAATTAAAAGATGGTGATAAAAAAGAAATACAGTCTAAAATAGATGAAATACTAGAACAGAGACATTCTAAACACCCTGATAAAAGTGTTGGTTGTGCTGGTTCGTTCTTTAAAAATCTTCCTCCTAAAAATGGGGAAACACGTAGACAAGCTGCTGGGCTTTTTTTAGATAAAGTAGGAGCTAAAAGTCTTAGTGTTGGTGGGGCTTCAGTTTTTGAAAAACACGCTAACTTTATTATAAATAAAGGTAATGCAACCGCTGAAGATGTAAAACAATTAGCTAAAATTCTCAAAGAAAAAGTAAAAAAAGAATTTGATATTACGCTTGAAGAAGAAGTTAGGTATGTAGGGCGTGAGTAATCATATAATTTTTTTATAGTTCGTATTTAGTGTAAAGTTTTCAGTTAGTTATGGAGGCTGTCTAAAAACTAAGAATATATTAAAAACTCAGTGTGTGAAGTAATGTCCTTGCCCCCTTTCGTAAAGGGGGACTAAGGGGGATTTTAAAATAATTATGCGAAGCTGATTTTAAAGTAAAAAGCTAGTTTTTAGATAGCCTCATTTATGAAGAGGTTATATAAAGAATAACTAAAATTTATTATTATAAATACGTAAAAACGCTAATAAACTATGTTTCAAAATACAGAAGAAATTGAAAATACGCAAGAAGTTCGTTCTGTTACATTAATTGGTTTGTTTGTTAATATATTTTTAACCTTAGCCAAAATACTTATAGGTTATTTTTCAGGAAGTTCTTCTGTTGTAGCTGATGGTGTACATAGTTTGACTGATTGCTCAACTGATATCGCCGTTATTGTTGGGGTTAAATATTGGAATAAAGGTCCAGATAGTGATCACCCTTATGGTCATAGAAGAATAGAAGCCATGACAACTGTTTTTATTGGGACTATTCTAGCATTAGCTGGTTTCATTCTGATTTATAACGCTGTAATAAAAATTCATTCTCATCAATTTATTGTTCCTCAATGGTCTGCTTTTATTATTGCGATTTTGTCTATCTTTACAAAAGAAATGCTATATCAGTGGACATTAAAAAAAGCAGAATTTCTTAAATGTAATGCTTTAAAGGCAAATGCTTGGCACCATAGAAGCGATGCTATTTCTTCTATCCCTGTTGCTTTAGCTATTGGATTTGCTAAATATGATAATTCTTGGGCTATGCTAGACCCTATAGCATCTGTAGCTGTATCTTTTTTTATTCTAAAATCATCTTATGATATTGCTTGGCCAGCTTTATTAGAATTATCCGATTCTGGAGCAAGTGAACAAAAAATAAAACATATTCAAGAGTTGGTTTCTTCGGTTGATGGTGTTGTTTCACTTCATCAAGTTAGAACAAGATTTCAAGGAAATGGACTTTATGTAGATTTACATATTCAAGTAAATCCGAATTTAACAGTTATAGAAGGTCATGCTATTGCTGGTCGTGCTAAACATATTTTATTAGATGATGATTCTCAAATTTTAGATGTGTTGGTTCACTTAGAACCTTGTGATGATATAAATATAAATGTAAAGGAAGATTATAATGATTAAAGATAAGAAATTTTTTGAATTTTCTCTAGATGAAGGTGAAGATTATATCGAACTTATTTCTTTGTTGAAATATTTAAATATAGCTTCAACTGGCGGTCAGGCAAAATTAATGGTTGAAAATAATACTGTTATGGTTGATGGAATTCTTGAAAGTAGGAAAAGAAGAAAGATTCGTTCAGGAATGACTGTGACAACAACAGACGGCTATAAAATTGTTGTAAAATAAAAGGAGTCAGCTTAAATTATTTTTTCTAAGAAAAAAATATTTAAGCTTAATATTGCCAATGGGGGTTAAAACAGTTAATCTGAACTCCAGATAAAACCATACGACCTGAAAGCAATATTATAGAAGCTGTTGCAACAGTATTTTTATGTGTTGTAACAACATAATCTAATTGTTTATAACCATTGGCATTTGTTGTTGCTAGATTATAAGTTCCAATAACGTTATCATCTAATAAGATTTGTATCGTTCCTGGATCATCATACATTTCATAATCGAAAAAATCAAAAACGCATCTTGTCATTGTTGCACATAAATCTACTCTAGCACCAACTTCAGATGTTGTTGCCATATACCAGTTTTTTTGCGTGCCATTAGGTATTTGTCGCCAATCACCTGTGAAATATAAAGGGTATAATTGCGAATCTATTTTAGTATCGGGTAAGTGGACTCCATTATATTTACCGCTACAATCTAGTTGGAGTGCATAGTTTTCTTCTTTTAGAGATTCACCATTGGTTTTTACTGTTCCTAATGGATTTATTTTTTCGTCTGAGCAACCACAAAGAGTTATCATTAAAAAACTAGCAAATAATACTGAACTAATAAATCTAAGAACCAATTTTAGAGTTGTTTGCTTCTTTTTTGCCATAATTTTCCCTTTATCTTTTCTGTTTTATATTAGAACTATCGGCAAAATTTTTTAATAGTTTAGTATTTTTTTATTAATCTTCTTCATAAGGATAGCAAACGGTAATAATTTTAGGTATTTCGCAATCTTTTACTATAATTTTTATATTGTCGCCATTGTAACGTTCACCAACTATGGCAAGTTTGTCTCCACCATATTCTGACCATTTGTTGACAACTCTGCCATTTATTACGGCTTCTTCAACCTGTTTAATAAAAATGTTTCTTGCTATCATCTGGTTGTAGGCATGCTTAGTCATTTCATAATCGCCTTTTTCAACCATTTTTGCTATTTGTCTACGTCCCATTTTTCCCTCTATTTATATAATACTAAATTCTATTCATTTTATCAAATTTTCTTCTCAATATTAGAAAAGAAGTCTTTGACGAATTATAAAATAATATG
>CAJOQX010000167.1 GCA_905236865.1 Candidatus Rifleibacteriota bacterium | reverse complement strand
GGATAATCCTTTTGTTGTTATTGCAACCCAAAATCCTAGTGGATCTAGTGGAACTTATCCTTTGCCAGAGTCTGAATTAGATAGATTTATGATGCGTATTACACTTGGCTACCCTAGTCCAGAGTTTGAAAAAGAAATATTATTAAAATATAGTAAAGGTGAGCCTAAAAAGGAAATAGAAACAGTTCTTGATTTAAATTCAGTTATAGAAGCCCAAGATTTTGTTTCTAAAATAGAAATAAACGAAAAAGTTCTTGATTACATAATCAAACTATCTACGGCAATAAAAGAACATCCTGAAGTTATACAGCCTGTTAGTCCAAGAGGGAATATTGCGTTAATGCGTGCAGCTCAAGCTCAAGCTTTTCTATTAGGAAAAGAGTTTGTTACTATAGATATGGTTAAAAGAGTAGCCCCAGAAGTTCTTGGTCATCGCATAGTTTTAAAAAGAGCATTTAGATTAACAGATAAATCTGCTAATGCAGAATGGCTTACTTGTGAAATCCTTCAGAACGTAAATGTTGAATAAAAAGCCCCAAAAAAGAATTAGGCTAACTAGATTTGGAAAATGGTTAGTGTTTTTAGCTTGTTTCCTTCTTTTTTCTGCTCAAAATACAGGAAACAATCTTTTATATCTAGTGTGTTCATGTATTTTAACCTCTTTTATATTTTCTTTTATTGATCTTATTATGTCAATGCGAGGTTTTAAAGCTGAACTGTATTTTCCAAAAATAGCTCAATATGGTCAGCAGATAGAAATTATATGTAAAATAGAAAAATTAAATTATACAAATAGGTATTTTGTTCGATTTGAAGATTCTTGGTTAGAAATAATGAAAAAAGGAAATGATTATTATTTAAAAAAAACTTTACGTCTTGATAGATTAGGCAACTACCTTTTTAAAGATTTTTCTATTATTAAACCAAGTATGCTAGACATTTTCTATTTCCAATATGTTTTTCCTGAGTTTTCTATTGTCACTATTTATGATTATGACAATAAAGATTTATTTGTTTCTAGTAATAAAAACGAAAATGAAAAAATATATAATAGTTATGAAAAAGATGGTGATTATTATGCTTTTGACCAATATCAAGAGGGGATGGATGCTTCTTATATAAATTGGAGCGTTTCAGCTCGTTCTGATAAAGATTGGGTTGCTATTAGAGAAAAAGAATCAAACAAAAACACAAGAAAAACTTCTTTAGAAGATAAACAGGATAATAATTCTGCAAAAATACTAGAAGAAAATATTGAGATTAAAGGTAAAACATACAATGAAATTGCTTCTGAAAGCTTAAAAAAAGAATTAAATTCTAGTATTTATAGAATAATGGTTGTTTTGGCTTTATTAGCTTGTTTTGGAATATATAGTACTGGCTTTTTGCAAAACTTGATATATGTTCTGACGGCTTTATTTATAGTTCTTGGATTAAAAGGTAGTTCTTTAAAAACTAAAAGCAATAATTATGCTTACTTTAGTTGTATTATAGTAGCAGTTTATATTTTAATCAAAATGGCTATTTCTAGCTCTATTCCAAAAATCGTGTTATTGCTGGAGTTTTCTGTATTAATTTTATTCCTTCAATATTTAACAATGAAAAATATAAGAAATATATTTGGAGCTTTAACACTTGTTTTTATGATTTTGTTGGGTATTGCGGCTATGAATATAAACTCTGCTTTCCCTGCCGTTTTACTTCCATTCATTCTTCTTTCATCTATGATTTTTGCTTTCCTTAGAATTAATCTTGTATCAACAGAAAGTAAAGTAAGGAATAAATTTGCTGTTTATCCAAGAGGGGTTCTAGGAACATTTTTTTTATTCATTGTTTTTACATTCTTATGGATTCCTTTCTTTTATTTAATACCAAGAACAACTAGTTATGGCATAGCATCTAATTTATCAGAACAAAGAAAGACTAAAGGTTTTTCTGAACATACGTTAAATTTGAACGATTCGAGTTACCTAGAAGATAATCTAACTGTAGTTATGCGTATAATTCCGAACGAAGAAAAAACTATTTCTCCAGCTTTTTTGAGAAGGCTAGGGAAGAAACTAATTAGGGGAAGTTCATTTAGTGAATATGAAAATGGTGAATGGAAAAAACTTCGTAGGTATTTATATGTAAAAGATTTACACAATTCTTCTGGTGAATTATTACATGATAAAAAATTTACCGATTTTAAAAACTTACATAGTTTCGATATTGTTTTAGAAGATTCTGATATCCGAAATGTATTTGTTCCTAGTCAGACAAAAAAAATAAACTTTCAAAGTTATTATATTGGAATAGAAAGTGATGGAACATTATTTTTCGCAGACAGAAGGTCTATCTTCAATAGAAGATACATGGTTTCGATGTTAATAGACGAACCAGAAATAATAGATTCATCTATTGATGAGCTTTTAGACCCTGAACCATTTTTATTGCCTTATCTTTCTTTGAACGGAATATCTGACAGGATTTTAAATCTCTCGAACTCTTTTGCTAGTTCTAGTCAAAGTATAGTAGAAAGAGCAAATAAAACAATGAATTTTCTACATAAGAATTGTAGCTATTCTTTGGAATTTGGAGATTCTGTATTGGGACAAGATCCTGTTGATAATTTCATTTTTGGGGATAAGCTAGGCAATTGCCAACATTTTGCAACAGCTTTTTGTTTCTTATTAAGAGGAATGGGGATTCCTGCTCGTGTTGTAAATGGCTATATGATGGGAGAATGGAACGATATAGGAGGATTTTTTACAGTTAGACAAAGCAATGCTCATGCTTGGGTTGAAGTTTTTTTCCCAAAATCTGGTTGGGTTACTTTTGATCCTACTCCGCAAGATACTAGTAATGAAAAGATTGGTTTCTTTAAACGCACATGGGATAAATTATTGGAAGTATACGAAGGTTATTGGTTTAATTATATCTATAGTTTCGATATGAAATCTCAAAGTAGAATAAAAAAGAATTTTGTCTTGAAAGAGTTGAAAAAACTGTCTAGATATATGTCTTCCCCTTACTTTTGGGGAATTAGTATATGTATAGTTTTATTTTTATTTCTGATTCGCAAATTCCTCCGCTCTATTTATAAATATTTAAGAAAATCATCAAGATGGCTTCCTTTTAATTATGTAGTTTGGGAAAATTCATTGTCTGTTGAAAGATTACCTAGTGAAACTCCTTATGAATTTCATAATAGACTGATTAATGTTAAAATTATTGATAGTGATTCAAGAAGCATTTTAAAAGAAGTTGAAAATCTTATTGATGAGTATGCTTTTAAAAAAGATGCTAGTAAGTTTAAAATAATATTACATATAAGCAGACTATTGAAGAAAGTCAGGTTATGATTGACCGTCTGCTCTATATAAAATAGTAAATGTAAAATTCATCTTTAGTTTACCGTAAAAAACAATATGTGCGAAAATTTTAATTACCATAAAAGCTAAAATGTGAAAAAAAAGCACATAATTGACTTAATCTTGTGAAAAAAAGCACATAAATGTTTGTTTTATGAATTTAGTATCGAATTCTCTGCTTTTAAACAATTATAATAAACATCATTACAGTATGTGTAAATTTTTTCACATATTATTTGCTTTTGTCTTTTATTTTATAAAAAATGTGAAAAATATAATCATAAATAATTTAAAAGACAAATAAATAATATTGCTAAACATATACTATTAGCTAAAAAAATACATTTTAATTACCTTTTAAAAACTTGGCACGATAATTGCATAGATATTTATAAGTTCTTTGAAAATTAGAAAAGTTCTTTCCGAGTGTTAATGATTTTTATTCATAGTTATTGCATAAATGAAAGTATGATTCATTGTTCTTTTACATCTTTATATTTTATATCGATGTAGTTCATTTCTCCTCTCTCAACACACTCAACAACTCAGCACTTAAAATAGTTCTCTCTCTTTCTTGCATACCTTTCACACTAGTAGTCATAGCATCACTCGGAAGGCTTTTATATATTTCTGTCATCTAGTGATGACTCTAAAAAAAATCCTCTCACTCCACATCCCCGTTAAACGGGGATTCTTTTTTTTAGATTAATAGTGTATAATAGATTATTATGAATATAATACTCTCAGCAATAAACACGAAATTTACACATAAAGCACTTTCCCTTGCTTGTTTAAAAAGTTATTGGGACTTGTTTCATAAAGATTTCCCATTACTAATAAAAGAATTTGATTTAAATATATTAAATGAAACAATAATTAATGACTTGATATTGTTAAAACCAGATGTTTTGGCTTTTTCAACATATATTTGGTCTGTTGAGAGAATTATTGCTGTATCTGGTGCTATAAAAGCAGCTTTTCCTAATTGTATAGTTATATTAGGCGGTCCTGAAGTATCTTATAATTCGATAGAAATATTAAATAAATACAAAAATATAGATTATGTAATTAGAGGTGAAGGAGAGATAACCTTTAAAGAATTGTTAGAATCGATTATATATCATAATTCGGCAGCTGATATTTCTGGAATCACTCTAAGAATAGACGGAAAAACTATTAAAAACAAAGAAAGACAGTTAATAAAAGACTTAGATATTCTTCCTTCCCCTTTTTTGACAGGTAACTATCAAGGTTCTACAAATTTTACTTACTACGAAGCTTCTAGAGGATGCCCTTCTAAATGTGCATACTGCTTGAGTTCTATTCAAGGTAATGTAAGAAATCATTCCCTTGAAAGAGTAAAACAGGAATTAGACTGGTTTTTTGATTCTGAATACGATCAGATAAGATTTGCAGACAGAACCTTTAATTATGATTCTCCTAGAGCAAGAGAAATAATTAGCTATATAAAAAAGAACAATAAAAAATGTAAAAATTTTCATTTTGAAATTCAAGCAGATTTTTTAAGTGACGATATAATAGAACTGCTGTCAGATGCTCCTAGAGGTATGTTTCATCTTGAAATAGGAGTACAGTCTACCAATTCTAAAGCACTAGAAGCCGTGCATAGAAAATTTGATTTAGAACAAATGAAGCAAAAAATAAGTAGACTTAAAACTAAAACTAATTGCTATTTGCATTTGGATGTACTAGGTGGTTTACCTTACGATAGCTATTCTGATTTTTGCAAAAGCTTAGATGATATTGCTTCTTTAAAACCAGAAGATATTCAAATTAGTTTGATAAAAATATTGCACGGTACACCTTATGAATATATGGCAAAACAAGGTCGTTTCTACTATATGTCTGAGCCTCCATATACTATTTTAAGAACTGACTGGCTAAATCCTGACGAAGCAGTAATGATTTCTCAAATCAGTAAACTTTTTGAAGGAATAGGTAATACGGGCCGTTTTAATTCAAGTATAGAATTTCTTGTTAGAGTTGCTTTTAATGGCTCTTATTCTAAATTTTATGAAAATATGGTAATGTTTTGGCGAAAAAATAAGCTGTTATTTTATAATTTTAGTCCAGAAAATACTGTTAAACACTTAAAAGATTATGCAAAAACATTAGTTATATCTAAATTAAATTATAGTTTTTTTGATTCTTTATTGGAGCACGAACTTAGGCTAACTTTAAAATCTCAAAATGCAGATAATTACAATCCTCCAATAGATTTTCCACAAAATAAAAAATCAGATTTTAAGCTTCGCCAAGATTTGAGAGGATACTGGTATATGTTAAATCCTATTTCTACTTCACCCGAAGAAGCTATTGGAAATTACCCAATAATTTATTCTTTTAATAGATATACTGATGGAAAGCCTTGCATAAAACAAATAGATTTTCCATTAGAAAAGGCTTTTGTGACAATTGCAATTCAAAAGAAAATATCTTTTGACGATTTGTCTAATGTATGGAAATCATTGTATTCTGATATTCCTATACCAGATTTTGAAAGCGTAATAAAAGAATTGCTAGATACCAACTACATTTTGTATTCATCTCATAAGTCATAAACAATTATTTCAAACAACAAATCTAACATATTAAAAGAAATCAATTTACCACTCATCACAAGAGCCGTTAGACTGCGTGGCAATCCTATTTACTATAAAAATAATATCTTCCGTTGATAATTTCAGCTTTGACATCATGTTTATAAGTGGTTGTCAATAGTCCAAAATTACAAGTGTAAGGGTCGCAATGGTATGTTGTTAATCCATTTGTAGAATTGATTTCTGATTTAATATCAGGAAATTTTAATCTTGTATGATTGCCAAAAATTGCTGGAATTTCTAACATAATATGAGATAAAGAACCAATAATAATTATTGATAATAAAATTTTGTTAGATTGTAAAACAATTTTAAAAGTTTCATTATCAGCGGTAATTTTCTTCAACTTTTTCCCAAAAGAGAATAACAAAAAGCTTGCTAAAACTAGACTTACAGAAAAAGCAACATACACAAAAGGCAAACTTCTGGTTTGGGTTGCAGGGAAAAGCTTTAATACAAAATTATGTAAATATCTTTCTCCAAACCAGTTGTCATAAATAAAAAAAGAAGAAATTATTAGTAAAATAGAAGAAAGAAGGATAATTGTTCTTGGTATTTTCGGATTATTTCTATAATTAAATTCAAATTTGTTTTTGTTTCTTAATAATACACATAAAGGAGTAAGAATAGCTGTGTATATAAAAGCATGAACAAATCTTACTGCTGGTGCATTGTATATTACGAACAAAATGCCTAAACAAGCCGTAATAATAATTAATTTTTCAAATTTATTCATATTTATTTTAAAACGATTAATTATTATAATTAAAAAGGATAAAATAGCTGTTATCCACAATGCACGCTCATATATTATAAATTGTATAATCCAATGAGGTATCCATTTGTAATTTTTTATATATTCTTTATCATTCCAACGACTGTAATCCTTAGCAAAATTAGATATAAATTCTCTTAGTTCATTTGTTGTCTGAGTCGGAACTTTCCAAGCTTTTTCTATGGAAAAACTAGTATTTGGGAAAGCTGGGTAACCAGATTGGATATAGCCTTTCCCAATAAATAGTATAGCAAGCAAAATGGCTATGATAATAGGAAATGCTAATTCTTTAATTCTGTTTTTAATATCAACAACAACACAATAAACGGCTATTAAACATATAGGAATCATAGAAAGTTTTATAGTTGTAGTAAATGCAGAATAAATAATTAAAAGTTTTAATATGTCTATATTTTCTTTTTTTTCACTGCTTAAGGCAACATAATAAAAGGTAATCCAGGCAAATATAATTGAAGTTAAATCTGTTGCTAAGGAACCAAAAGAACGATTGTAAATAGCAACAATTAGTAAGAAAGAAATAAGATAATAATCAGAAAAACTTGATTTTCTATTTTTTTTAAAGCTTTTCTTTAAAAGCATTATTGAAGCGTAAATAAAAAAGGAGAAAAATATTGGAAAAAAGGAAAAGAACGGTTTATTTATTTTAAACACTAGAAATTCAGTTACCGAATAAGTTGTAAATATTAGGGAGTTTAAGCCTAATCTTACGTCTAAATTAGCTTGTCCGATTGGAATTTTGCTTTCAGCAACCCATTTAGAAGCAAGAATATGATAGCCAAAAGTGTCTGCAATCTGAATTCCCCAACTTAAAGCTATTAAAAATATAATTAAATTTAATAATATTAATGGTTTTAGACTATATTTTAAAAGACGAGAAAAAATATTTTTATATTTAACTAATAATATTAAACCTATAAGTATAAAACCACAAGAAGCTAAATGATTAATTGGGAAAAATACATTTAAAATTGTTGCAACAAGTGTAATTGCTATAATTCCTAATGTCCCTAAGATAAGAGGTAAAACTTGGATTTTAAAATTTTCTAGTTTTAAACCCAATATTCTGAAAAAAGCAAAACCTGTTCCCATAAAAGAGAGCATTTCTGTGATTTGTAATAAATAAACTAATATTATTTTTGTATAAATATTCATAGCATATTTAAATATCATATTTGTTTATAGGCTTCAAGTTAAAACAAACCTCATCTCTCATCTCTGCTC
>CAJOQX010000166.1 GCA_905236865.1 Candidatus Rifleibacteriota bacterium | reverse complement strand
TTCAAAGAATCTGCATAAAAACAAAAGTCATTTTGTGTGGTGTATACTGTGGTGTGGTTAATTTATATGATGGTGAAACATTGATTACAAAAGATTTTAAATAGGCTTAATCGAATCCGAGCGGGCCTATTTTTTATTTTAGGAATTTCTACCAACATAATACCGAAAACTAAAAAATTAAATATATATTTGAAATTTTTATAAAATTATAATATATTTTAAATATACTTTAAATAATTTAAGATTTATGATTTTCAGAAACTATTATTTAAATAAAATAAAACCATTTCTTGGAAAGCCTGTTATTAAAGCTATAACAGGCTTAAGACGTGTTGGGAAAAGCACCTTTATAAAACAGATAATAGAATATCTGCAAAAAGAAAAAGACGTAAAACCAACTAACATTATATATATAAACAAAGAATCTATAGATTTTGATTTTATTTCTAATTACAAAGAGTTAAATGAATATGTATCAAAAAAGATAAAAAATAAGAAAAGCAAAGTCTACATTTTCATTGATGAAATACAAGAAATTGAAGCCTTTGAAAAAACAATAGCCTCATGGTCAGGAGAACCAGAAAAATACGACATTACCATAACAGGCTCTAATTCCTATATGTTTTCTAGCGAATTAGCTTCTAAACTTACAGGCAGATATATAGATTTTCCTGTTTACTCTTTCTCTTTTATGGAATATAAAGAGCTTTACCCCAATATAACCTCAATAGAAAAACTTTTTGAAAATTACATAAAATATGGCGGGATGCCTGGTTTAAAAATACTAGAAAAGCTGGAAGAGGATTCAGTTTTTATGTTTTTAAAAAGTATCCACGATACTATTGTTCTAAAAGATATTGTTAGAAGGAAAAGTATACGTAACGTTGAGTTGCTAAGAAATATCTGCAATTTCTTATATTCTAATATTTCTAACCCCACAACAGCTCTGAGTATTAATTCTTTTTTGAAAAACCAGCATATAAAATCTTCTGTTCCCTCAATATTAGCTTATATAGAAGGGTTAAGCGATGCTCAGCTTTTTTATCAATGTAAAAGATACGATTTAAAAGGGAAAAAACATTTAGAAATTAACAGCAAATACTATGCTTCTGATATAGGGCTTAGGCATTCTCAAATAGGCTTTTCTGCAAAAGATTTTTCAAACTTGCTAGAAAATATTGTTTATTTAGAGCTTAAACGCAGGTTTGATACTGTTTATACTGGTGAAATAAACACCTTAGAAATAGATTTTATAGCCATAAAAAATACTGAACCCATTTATTTTCAAGTATGTAAAAACCTAGATAATGATTCAACTCTGCAAAGAGAAATAAAATCTTTGCTCAACATAAAAGATAATTACCCCAAATACATAATAACTTACGATAAATACCCAAGTTCAGATATTTCTGGAATTAAAGTTATAAATATCATTGATTTTTTATTAGGGAAGTTCTTTAACCAACTTTGAATTGGGAATTATTTTTGCATGCAAACCATATTCTTCTCTGTATGTTTCCCACATCTGAACAAGATTTACAGGAGGAAGAATTAAAGTGTTATAACTATATTCATTTTCTAAAAGCTTGGCTATAGCAGTTGCTGTAATAGTATTTCCTAGACCTACTACATCGCCAATGATTAACCCCCCATGTTCTTTAAGATTGTGAGCACCTATCTGAACTGCTTTCTGTTGAAAATCTATTAATGTATAAGAATATATGGACTCTTTAAACAAGACAATAAACACGAATAAGGATTCACGAATTAAACTTGCTAAGATAGTTGAATATTTGGATATATTGAGTATTAAAGGTTTTAAAGCAGGTTACTCATATATAAAACATATAAAAGGAGATATTTTGGAATTAAGACCTTTAAGAGATAGAGTCTTTTTCTTTGCTGGAATGGTGAATCTTTTGTTATGCTTAGCCATTTTATGAAGAAAACTCAAGAAACACCAAAATCCGAAAAAGATAAAGCAGAAAAAATAATGAAAAAATTTTTGAATGGAGACTAAAAAAATGAAATACACTGAATGGGACGAATTAAGAGAAGAACTTTTTTCTCCAGAAGAAATAGCTATTCAGGACGCTAAAGCTGATTTCTTATGTATGCTGATAGATGCTAGAAAGAAGAAAGGCATTAGCCAAAAGAAGTTAGGAGAAGAAACTACTATTAAACAGCCTGTAATTGCAAGACTTGAAAAGGGTAGAACCAATCCTCAACTAGAGACAATAATAAAAATATTGTTGCCATTAGGTTTTAAACTTAGCATAGAACCAATAGAAGCAAAATAATTTTTATGTCTGGAACTACTTTGATGAAAAGTTAAACTATTACATCATTGACGCTGGAACGCCTAATTGGTTTGTTGATGATGTTATAGCCAACGATGACTATACTTTGCTATTAACTTTTGTTA
>CAJOQX010000165.1 GCA_905236865.1 Candidatus Rifleibacteriota bacterium | reverse complement strand
TGAAAAGCCTGTCAGAGCTAAAAAAGCAGAAGAAAAGAAAGCTGTAGCTGTAGAAGAAGCTCCTGTGGCTACTCCGAAAAAACGTGGCAGACCCGCAAAAAAACAGCAAGCCGTTGTCGAAAAGGCTGAAACTGTTAAAATAGAAAAAAATATCAAACCAGCTAAGAAAGAAAAGACTGTTAAAGTTGATAAGAAAGTTAAAGCTGATATAATTGAAACAGAAACTAAAGCTGAAAAGCCTGTCAGAGCTAAAAAAGCAGAAGAAAAGGAAGTCGTAGCTGTTGAAGAAGCTCCTGTGGCTGCTCCGAAAAAACGTGGTAGACCTGCAAAGAAACAGCAAGTCGTTGTCGAAAAGGCTGAAACTGTTATAGTAGAAAAAGCAGTTAAACCAGCTAAGAAAGAAAAGACTGTTAAAGTTGCTAAAAAAGTAAAAAATTCAGAAGTTTCTGACAAAACAAAAACAAGAAAAGAAAAAGAATTGAAAGATTTAGAGCAATTAAATGAGCTTTTAGGAACAGAGAAAAAAAAAATATTCCTGAATTAGACATATCAAATTCTGTAGCTATCCCTATAGAATTAAATTCAAGGCGAATAGAACCTAGTGAAGCCGCTAGAGAAGTTGAAAAAATAGCTAGTCAAAAATATTCTCAATTGAAAACTACATTTGAAAATATTGATAAAATAACATCTCCAATAGCTTCTTCTGTAATAATTACAGAAGAAGAATTGACTGGTGATTTGCCGCAAGAATATGGCGAAACTCGTATTGTTTTGCAAACAAGAGATCCTCATTGGGCATGGGTTTATTGGGAATTTTCTTCAATTGAGCGTAAAAAAGTAGAAGACGAACTAGGTGCTTTTGAATTTGCTCACACCAAACTATTTCTAAAAGTCTTTAACAAGACAATGAACTATTCTTTTGATGTTAATCTTCCCGATATTTGCGACAACTGGTATTTGAGTCTTAACGACAGTGATTGTGATTATTATGTTCAGCTTTGTTTAAATGTTCCAACTACTGGAATTCGTGTGTTGGCAACTTCAGAATTAATTCATTTACCAACAGATAAAGTATCTGAAAATATTGCAAAATGGGTTTCCCCAAACACAGAAGAAGATATTTCTATATCAGGTAGAGAACAAAATACCACTAAAGATGATTTTGTTGAATATAAAGAGGAAAATATTATTCCTATTGATTCTTTTGAATTATCTTCTAACGATAGGGATAATTTAGCGTTTAACAACTACCAAGGCATAGATAATTATTCTGGTAGAATTAATCCATTTGGTAGTTCAGAAAAAATATATAAAGAACATAAAGAATCATCTTTTAATTCAAAACAGACAGATACTGATAACAAATAACAAGACAAAAAATATGCAAATTACTAATAATTTCAAATATAAAGCTGGTTTTTTGTCTATAATTCTTCACGCACATCTCCCTTTTGTAAGACATCCTGAATACTCGGATATGATGGAAGAAAGATGGCTTTATGAAGCTATTACTGAAACTTATATTCCTTTAATTGATGTTTTTACTCGTCTTTGCAAAGAAGGAATAAAATTCAGAATAACAATGACCATGACTCCGCCATTGCTAAATATGCTTTCTGATGAACTTCTTATGCAAAGGTATTCAGAATTTTTGGCAAAATTAGAAGAACTATCTAAAAAAGAAGTTGAAAGAACCGAAAATATGCCTGAATTTTATGATACGGCAAGGTTATATAGAGATAAATACAGAAAATATAGAAGTATTTTTGAAGAATTAAATCATAATTTAATTTCAGCATTTAAACATTTTCAAGACATTGGGGTTTTGGAAATAATCACCTGTTGTGCTACTCATGGTTATTTACCCTTAATGAAAGATTATCGTCCATCAGTAAGAGCACAAATAGAAGTTGGAGTAAGCGAATATCAAAGATTTTTCAATAAAAAGCCTAGAGGAATATGGCTTGCCGAATGTGCTTTTCATAGAGGGGACGATAAAATTTTAAAAGATTTCGGAATAGATTATTTTATTACCGATACTCATGGGATAACAAAAGCGGAACCTAGACCTCTTTTTGGAGTTTATGCCCCTATAAAATGTTCGTCTGGAGTAAAAGCTTTCGGACGTGATTTTGAAAGTGGTCATCAAGTTTGGTCTTCTATAATCGGTTATCCTGGAGACCCTTATTATAGAGAATTTTACCGTGATATAGGTTATGATTTAGATTATGATTATATAAAGCCTTACGTTCACGAATCAGGTATCAGACTTAATACAGGCATAAAATACTACAGAATTACCGATAGAAATTCTCAAGAGAAACAACCTTATTCTTATCGTGAAGCTATGAAAAGAGTAGCAACTCACGGAGCACATTTTATATGGTGCAGAGAACGACAAGTTGAAAACCTTACAAAAAAAATGGACAGAAAACCGATTATTGTAGCACCTTATGACTGTGAACTTTTCGGTCATTGGTGGTATGAAGGACCTGAATTTATCTATTATGTTCTCAAAAAAACAGCATTAGAAAGCAAATATGTAAGCCTTATCACCCCATCAGATTATTTGGATTACTATTCTGGAATTCAAGAAGCTACTCCTTCAGATTCTTCATGGGGAGCTAACGGATATAGCGAAGTTTGGCTAAATGAAACTAATGCTTGGATGTATCCACATTTGCATAAAGCCGCAGAAAGAATGATAAAACTTGCTGATTCTTTTCCAAAGGCAGTTGGTATTATGAAAGATGCATTAAATCAAGCTGCTCGTGAATTAATGCTTTTGCAGTCATCCGATTGGGCATTTATTATGAAAATGGGCACAACAGTTGGTTATGCAAAAAAAAGAGTTAAAGATCATGTTTTTAGATTTACAAAGCTTTTTGAAGATATAAATAAAGGGCAAATAGATGAAGCCTGGTTACGAGAAGTTGAACGTAGAGACAATATTTTTCCAGAAATAGATTATAGAGTTTACCAAAGTTAGGTGAATAATAATATGTTATTAACAAAACTATCTGATATAAAAGCTCGTGCTTCAAAATTCTTTTTTAGAAAAGACAAAAACTATGTTAATGGTTTACTTATAGGTTTGATTATTACCGTAATTGTTGGTATCATGTTTTGTACCAATAGCTTTGCAGAAATGGAAACATTTTTGCAGGCTCTTATATTTCAAATGGGATATAAGCTTCCTGATAACCCCAGGGAAGTAATTGTTGTAAAAAAAGATCAAACATCATCGGCTTTGATGGGTATAGACCCAAATAGAAGAGATTATGCCTCTTTAATAAATCTTCTTGGTTCAAAACAAAAAAGAGACAGAATGTTGTATAAAAGCCGATCTCAAACTTTTGAACTTTTTTCTTTGAATTTTGGCTACTATGAAAATATACGCAATCAACGTCCTATAGCTACATCTTATGATGAATGGCGAAATTTTATTGATATATCAGATGAAAAAGAAAAAAAAGAATCAAATGGTTTTAATCAAGACAAATGGCAAGGCACTTCAAGACAGTTGACAGATTGGTTTAAAAAAAATAAAAACGAAACAGGTTTTTTTTCTTTTGTAAAAGCAACAGGAAAAACTTGGTTGCCTAGAGGAACTAATATTTTTAAAATTCTTGCTGGAGGTAATGATTATTTAATTTTCCCAACCTTAGATGTAGACTGGACTTCAGAAGCAGTAAAAGATGTAGTCGAAAAACTTACTAGCCAAGAAAAAAATGAAAATATTAACTATAAAAAAACTTATAACAATAAAAAATCTAATCAAAGTATCGACAGAATACTTAATCGATGGGCTAATTTCTTTGAAAATCTACAGTATGCAGAAATAGTTTTCGACATTAAAATTTTTCCAGAAAACAAAAAGAAAAAAGAAAGCGACTCTGTTGATAAAACATTCTTTTCACTTTCAATAAAGTTAAAAACTTATGGAAGAGATACCACATTTGAAGTAGAACCTGCCGCTATTATAGGTTTTGACTTTGTCTTACAAGGTGAGAAAGAAAAAGAATATGACAAATATCTTGAAGAAGCTTTAAAAAATACTAAAAGCAAGATCATACTTGCGGCCTATAGTCATACAGAAATAATCAAAGACGAAAAAATAGGAGATGAAAATTCATTTTCGCAAGAAATGCAGAATATAACCAATAATAATGAGAATAAGGATGAGTCTTATTTTAATCAGTCTGTTAGTAAATATAAAGAAGAAAACATTTTGATTAAGCCTTATGATATTTTCTTAAATGCCAATAAAGAAAAAGTTGATTATGCATTGATAGATATGCGCCAAAACTCTAAATCTTATATTAAAGAAGCTCCTATAATAATTAAAGTAAATGAAGACGTATATGAAAAAGGAAAATTAGTTGCAACTCAAACAATCAAACCTGCTTTTGGTTTAAGAATAGCTCTAGAGAAAATGGATTTGGACAATAAAAAATTCTGGCAGTCAGAATTAGCCAATAGCAAAGAAGATTTGTCTGTTCTATCTAAAGAAGATAGTGAATATTTAACAAAAAAATATGAATTAGAAACTAAAATCTCTAAAATAGAACACAAACTAAAAGAACCTAGCTATGTAGAAGTTCAGAAGGAAGTTTTTAAACAAATAAGAAAAGATTTTTGCAATGGAAAATTCAATGGAATTTTAAAAATTAAAGATTTAAAAATCCCTTTAAATCAAGCAGGAAGATTATATGTTAATTTTTCTGGCTCAACTAAAAAAGGTAGTCAAAAGTATGCTGCAATAGATTCAGTATCTTTTTATGAATGTTTAGAAGACAAGCTGCTTAATGAATATCTCAAGAAAAACCCTAGTAATATAATGCTTTCCCCTAATTTTGCTCATAGACGAATTATGAATAAAGAAAAAAACAAAGGGAACAAGGTTTTTATTGTTGGACCTTTTGAGCAAACAGATATGGATTTCTATCCAACCCCCATATCTTATAGAACTCCTTTTCAAATAAGTAAAGACCCTCTTATGGGAATTGAAATTCATGCAAACGTTATTAGGAATATTTTAAATCGAAAGTTTATAAAACATCCTAGCGATACACTTTGTTTATTATGTATCATTATTAGCTCTATTTTTACTAGTCTAGTATTAGAAATGGTTTCTCCAATTGTTGGAGCCTTTTTGGCTTTGCTATTTGCTTTTACAACTTTTAGTTACAGCTATTTCTCATATCATGTAATAGGGCAGGTTTTTCAGTTTGCACCTTTGCTTGTTTCTATTGGCGGAGTTTGGGTGTCTAGCACACTTATAAATTATCTAAAACAAAGAACAAAAGCAAAAGCCACAAAAGATATGTTTTCTAAATTTGTTTCGGCAGATGTTGTTCAATATATGCTCGACAACCCTGATTTGGTGCGTCCAGGTGGTTCAAAGAACGAACTGACAATTTTCTTCTCTGATGTTGCAGGTTTTACTTCTATATCAGAAGCTCTTTCTCCAGAAGAATTAGTAGTGTTGTTAAATGAATATCTTGGAGCAATGACAGATTTATTATTTGAATACGGTGGAACTCTTGATAAATTCATTGGTGACGCTGTTATGGCATTTTGGAATTTTCCAAAGAATCAAGAAGACCATGCTGTTAGAGCCGTTTTATGTGCTCTTGCTATGCAGAAGAAAATTAAAGAATTACAGATTGGTTGGGCAAAAAGAGGTTTGCCAAAAGTGGCAGCACGTTGCGGAATCAATACTGCGGCAGTAGTTGTTGGCTATATGGGCTCTCAGAAAGCTCAAATGAATTTCACCTGTATGGGCGATGGTGTAAATCTTGCTTCTCGTCTTGAAGGTGCTAATAAAGAATATGGAACCATGATGATGGTTAGCGATGCTACTTATCAAAAGGTTAAGCACGTTATCAGAGGAAGATTCCTAGATTTCTTGGCAGTTAAAGGAAAAAAAGAACCAGTCAAAGTTTATGAATTAGTTTGCAAACATGGGGAAGAACCAGAAGGCTGGTTTGAACGTAAAGCCATGTATGACGATGCAATTCAGCTTCATCTAGAAAGAAAATGGGATGAAGCTATTGCTAAGTTTGAGGCAGTTCTATCAAAATATCCAGATGACGGACCTAGCAAAACTTACATAACTCGTTGCAAGGAATATAAAGATAATCCTCCACCAGAAGGCTGGGACGGAAGATATATTTTAACGCATAAGTAATAAATTGAGAGATGAGAGATGAGCGTTTGAAAGGAGATGCCCTAAAGCTTCCCCTTGAGGGCTGCCGACAGGATGTCGGCGTGCAAGCGAGCCACAGGAGGTGAGCGAGTCGCTGAAGTGGCATGTAGTGCCGTTAGGGTGACCTAACTAGAGCAGAGCCTATATAAAGCAAAGGGTATAGGGTAATTGTTTTTTTCCCCTATTTTTTGTTATAATAAAAATATGAATTAAGTGTGTAGATGCCCTAAAATCTAATAGCAAAAGTAAAGTATCACTTCCTTTCATAGGGGGATTTTAAATGGCAAATAATAACCTATATAACAAAATATATAACTTTATCATAAGAATAAAAAAACAGGGTTTCACTTTAGCAGAAGCCTTGATTATTACTGTTATGTCTGGTTTTTGTATGTTACCTATTCTTGGAACAATGCAGACAGCTCAATCAAGAACAGAAGCCTTTGACCACTACTCAAAAATGCAAATGTTTGCTCGCTCAAGACTTACAGCTGAAATAGCCAACGCTTCTTTTGACCACAAATCTATTAATCTCGATGACGAATACAGTTATATTGTTAATTTTGCTACTGGAAGTGAAGAGTTAAATTTAATTGAACTTCCTAAATTATCAATTTCATTAGATGAGTTGGCTAATATTGCAGGTGAAGACAAATCTGCTGATGTTTTGGATTCTTCTATGAGAGAATTATTGCAATTAGAAACAGGCGATACTTATACATTAGAAATCGCTCACGCTTATAAAACATCTGTTGAGTTAGGCGAAGCCCCACAAATAGATGAATTAGATACAGCTACAGATGGTTCAACATCTCCAAATACTATTGCTTCTCCTAAAGCTCTATTGGCAATAAGTGTAAAAACAAGCCTTATTTATTCTAACGAACAATACTATAATCCAGATAATGGCTATTTATATAAAACAGATGAAACTACAGGCTCACCAACAAATGAAGTCGATGAATCTGTTCAAGTATTGCCTGTTTCCCTCTTTTCTTTTGTCAATCTGCCAAGTACAACAGACGAGTATGTATGGTTAGCCGACGCAGCGAATAAAAAAATATATGCAATAGATTCTTTTAGCCACTCTGTTGTTTTTACTGTAGATATTCAAAAAAAATATAAAAAAAAAATGAATGTCACAAAACCAGATGATGAATGTCGTCCTTGGCATATAGCCGTGCATCCAAACAACAAGATGTTAGCCGTTCAGTTTAAAAAAGCAATTGCTTTAATTAACATAGATTATAAAAGTACAAGTTACGGTGCTATAAAAGATGTAGTTAATGGTGATTTCGCAGATGCAGAAATTGATGGAACTAAGGCATATAACAATGGTGGAATAGTTTTTAGACCTGATGGCAATTTTCTATTTTGTGCAACAAATAAGCAAACAGGAAAAATAATTGCTTACAAAGTAGATTATGAGATTGATACCACTAACGATACATTGAAATGGAGTCAAACTACTACAGAAAAGCCAAAACTTACTCCAATGGGAGCAGATACTTCAATTACTGACAAAGTTTCTGGAATAGTGGCAAGCAAAAACGGTTATCTTTATCTCTCCGACAACAAAAGTATAAAAAAATATTTAATGTATACATCTGATTGGTCAACTTGGAAAGGTGAAGATTTTGTTTTTGAAAGTGATAAACTAGAAGATGTAGAGCCTAAAGAAATAAATTCTATCGATGTCAGCCCTGATGGGGCTAAACTTGCTGTTATCGTAGATAAAAAGAATTTAAGAGTTTATGATACAAGAACTAATCGTATTTTATTTGATAAAAAAGTGACTGATATAAGCAGTAATGTAAATGAAGGTGATTTCGCTCCTTTTAAAGCAATCTATACAACAACATTCAGTTCAATAGAAAACGATATTCGTAACGGGAAGGGACTTAGTTTACTTATAACTAATGATAAAAATAAAACAAATATAGCTAATTATTTTTATTCTTCAACAAACTCATCCACATTAAAACAAGAACCTCATTTGCTAAAAACCGTTACAAGTAATTCACCATCAAGAAGAACAGGTCTTGCTATCGTTTCGCCTGCAACAAATACAGCTTTTATTAGTAGTCAAGATAAACCCAGTTTATATTGTAGTTCTATTGCTACTTATAGTTCTACCAGTTCTGTTGATACTTATACTGAAACTCTAGAATCAACTGATTACCTTTTTGAAAGTCCTAAGATAAAAGCAGGGAATAATCTTTCAGCTATGGATGTTAATAAAAGAGAAATTCTTGCTGTTGCATGCGGTAAAAATATACGCTTATTTGATTTAAACATGGGTATTGAATTAGAAAATGAAATATATACTGCACCATCAATTATAACAAAAATACAATCTCTTTCTATGAGTCCCCAAGGCGATATGCTTTTTGCTTGTCATAATACTAACGATAATAGTTATTTTAATTTACATAATCCTGATAAAGATAAGTCTTCGGCAACTCTAAGTTCAGGTGCTGGTATTAGATTAGATGTTCTCTGCGATGATAGAACACCTAATATGGTATTTGCATTGGAAAATTATGAAAGTGCAACTAAAAAAAATGCACTATATAATGTAAGTCCTAATGATGATGATTGGGAAGAAACTGCTAAAACTAAACCCTACGACAGAAGAGATTTTGATTTACCAATTGAATGGACAAGACAGGATTTAATCGGTATGCCTAATGGCGGTGTAATGGCTCTTTACACAAAAACAGATGGCACTTCAATGCTAGAATGGGTAGGCAGAAGAAATTGGAAAAATGATCCCAAAGAAGGGAAATACAGACTTTTTGCCAGATGGGTTTCAACACCTGACAAATTCCCAAATAAAAGAGTTCCAGAATATAATCTTGATGGTTTTAAAGTTGGAACACCTTGTAATTTAGATGCACTAGAAGGTAGAGTTGAAATATTAACTAATATTAGCCTACCAATAAATTCAAAGGTAGTTTCTTTGAACGCTAAAGCAGGTAATTGGAGTAGCTCTGAAAAACGTTCTATTGTTCCCTTAATGTTAGAGATAGATAGTGTTGGGAGTTTTACAGTAATAGATTATGGAAATGCTATAGAATTTGAAAAAAAAGCTTCTGGAACTTATTCTATAACATGGAATAAAAATCCTGAAGGGATAATTACTAATAATAATTATAGACTAGGTTTTTACAATGGTAATTTATCTAGTCCTAATAAAGGTGCTATTTTATATTATCAAACAGATAATTTTAATTATATATCTGATTATCAAGATGGTGATGTTGGCACAATAAACAATATTGTAACATTTTGCAATTCCGCAAAAAAATTAAGCATTTGTCCTCTTTATTATTCATTAACAAAATATAATCGTAATTATGCTTTAACTTTTAATATAGTTAAACCTACATCAGAGTTTCCTCCTTTGCATTCAAAAAAAATAGCTATAGATCCAAATCAATCTTTATTAGCTATTTTGGCAAAAGATTCTTCCAATCCTCCAACAGTTAATTTCTATGATTTTAACAACTATAATTATGGACCAGAAACTCAAATAGAAGGACTGTTAGTTGATTATAGAGTCACACGCCCCGCAAAATATTGGGGTATTGGTAAACTCCAATTATATGGTCTTGCTACAGAAACAGAGCCTTTATTCACAAAAGTTGAAAAAAATTGCAGATTTTTACCTTCTACTGACCCAAAATTTATTCCATTATATAAGGCGACTACACTCAAGGATTCTTGGACTAGTTTTAATGCATATCCTACTAATTATTTTTATGAAACTTCTGGGTCCTCTATTACTACAGAGCCTAATAAAAGCAAAGCTTTGGCAAATAAAAGATTTTTTGGCTATTTAAGATCTGATTCAGGAATGGAATATCTACAAATGTACGGTTCAGAAGATACTAGATTTTTCTTTAATAATATTTTAATCGGGTATAGATTAGATGTAGCTTTGTCTAGATATAATTACGATATGAGTTTAGAATTAAATCCTTTCGATAGTGGTTTATTTCAAAAAGATGAAGCTTCAAATGGTGGTTCTGATAGATCTGGAATATTTATTTCAACTTATACAACTAGTGTTTTTAATTCATTAACAGTAACAGACGATAAATTATCTACTAGCGACGATAGTAGCAGATACTATAAAATTACTACAGCTAACCCAAAATTTGATTATCTAAAAAACGAACAAACCTATATATTAAAAAATCATCCAACCTTTATAACATCTTTTCAAGCAAAAGTTGGAACAATTGCACTTAATATCGATTCTGCTAAAATGATTTTTTCTAGAGATAAAGCTAAACCTATTCTCTATATAAAAGGGAAAAATTATTTGTGGGCTTTTTCTGAAAAAGGTTATTTTAAATCAGATAAGGATTTTAATTTTATTGATAAATCAAATATCGCTATTACCTCAGATGGGCAAAAACTTATCTTTCTATCAAAAGTATCTGGAAAAAACTATATAAAAGTTTATAATATTGGCTTACCTTCTGATACTTGTTTCAGTTTATCAGGTAATACATTAACCTTTGATGATACCCTTGCTAATCCTGATAATTATGCATCTCTTATAGCAACAATAGAATTAAATGATTCCAATCCAACGGTAATAGCTAATCAGCCTTTTTCCTCAACAAATAACTCTTCGACAGGTGGTAAATACGTAGATTATACAGTAACTCCAACCCCAACTTCTCTAACTATATCTTCATTTGGCAATAATTCTTCTATTGTTGCCTCTGGTGGAATACATTTATTTGCGAATAATAGACAATTCTTCTGTTTCAAACCCAGTAAGAAAACTCTTGAATTTGAAACAGAATTTGATAACAATATAAAAAATCCTTCTCTAACTTCATATAATGACATTATTTATACATTTGGTAATGACATAAATAGTAACAGTTTTGTAAACAAATATAATTTTTTAGCTAGTCAAACCCAAAGTAATCTTCTTGATTTTGCTTATTCTGATGAATATCAAGTAAATATTAGTGCTAACGACAAGAACATAAATAATTGTAACTTTTCTGATTTTTATGAAAATAGTAATATAAAAGGTTATCATTTCTTACACGACTCTGAAAGCTGTGATGGAACACAAACAAAAAAAGACGAAGACTGGGATGATTCATCATCAGAAGCAAGCGTTAAAATAACAAATACAATTCCACTTAGCATAAATAAGATTTTAATATCAAATTACAATAATAAAGATACCTTTGATGGAAATACAAGATTACAAACTTTTGATTTAAAAGGTTCAAACGATGATGGTATTAATTGGAGTGATGTCTTGAGTGTAGATAATACTAATCCTTTAGCTAGTGATACTACATATCCAACTAATGATAATATAAGAATCTTTGAAACAACTCAATATAAACAATATAAATTAATAATGAAAGAAAATATGGCTAGCGAAACAATAGATGCTGATCATCAAGGGTATATTAGTTTACTACAACTTTTCAGAACTGGAGTTAAACGACTCACGCCAGAAATAAAAATAGACAGTAGTTATACTTCTGCCCCTACTAATAGTACAAAGTTTGAATATAATTATGATTCTGGTAAAAAAATAACTTTAGAAACTTGTTCTAATGCTGATTCTGAAGCTATCCTCGAACACTTTTATTTCTGTAATGATTTAAAAAATAATGCTGAAAATTCGGGTCATGGTTGGGAAACAAGATATGTTGATTACCCATATATAAAAATAACTCTTACAGAACCAGAAGCTATTACAGCTGTCAGATATATGAATGATGAATCTGGTACAAATGATTGTGGACTCAAATCATTTAAATTCTATGGATCCAACAATGCTACAATACCATCAGTTTCAGAAGATAGTCTAACAGTAGGAAGTGGTTGGGTTCCTTTAGAATTCACTAATGATTCTGATACTTTTGAAGGTCCTAATGGGTATAGAACTTTTATTACAGCAGAAATAAAAAAACCTAAAAAATATAGATATTATTTATTCCAAGTAACAGAAAAACTTGACCCATCAAAAACCATATATAGATTGTTAGGTTTTGAACTCTATGCCACAAAAGTAGTAGATACTTTAGGTGACAGTCTGACTCCAATGATGACAGACGATATGGGTGAAGTAAAAGCACATAGTAATGCCGCCTGTGCAACACCTTATGGTTTAGCTATAACTGGTGGTTATAACAATACTATAGCAACTACAACATCTTTGCTTTATTGGCCTCATGCCATAAATAAATTTGATGGAAGTTCCACACAATTTGGTATTTCAAGGTCGCTCCCATTTATGAATCAAGCAAGATACAACCATTCTCTAGTCTGGCACAAAGGCAAGATTTACGCTATTGGTGGACAACCAACTTCATCTTCTGTTGTTGATAAAAATAATTTTGCAGAATTATTTGATTATAACCAAAATATAATGACTTGGCAAACAGCAACACCTAGCCTTATAGTATACGCTGATGGCTTGTCTGAAAATGATTTGAAACGTCATTCACAAGGTTGTTGTAGTTTTGGCAATGAAATATTTATATTTGGTGGTTCAAACGGTACTACGAACTTAAAAACAGCTATAGCTTGGAATCCTGAAACTAATGTAATGCGAAAATTAACTGACCTTCCTGAAAAATTATCCCCCTGCTCTGCCGTCGCTTATGGCTCGAAAATCTATGTTTTCGGTATGAGTGGTTCAAACTTTAAGATTTATGAATATGCACCATAATAATGCCAAGCAAAGCTTGCCATTGTAGGTGGTATGAGAGGCTAACGCCTCTCGTAGAGACTGTGCTAAAACTTGAAATTTTTATAAAAATCAGTGTATGGAGTAATGTCCTCGCCCCCTTTCATAAAGGGGGATTAAGGGGGATTTTAAAATAATTAGAATAAACTAATTATGGAGTAAAAAGCTAGTTTTTAGACAGCCTCAT
>CAJOQX010000164.1 GCA_905236865.1 Candidatus Rifleibacteriota bacterium | reverse complement strand
TAATCATAATTAATTAATACTCTCCCCCTTGACACTTTATTATTATTTCTTTATACTATAATTTTCTGATTCGGAATGTACGGTTGTTCTTAAAACTAAGGGGTATGAATTGGGCTACATATCTAGCGATATAATAAGTCTGATCCGTGATAGGACAGATATTATTTCTGTTGTAAGCGAATACGTACATCTTATAAGTTCTGGCAGAACTTATAAAGCTTTGTGCCCATTCCACAAAGAAAAAACTCCTAGTTTCCACGTTACCCCAGACAAACAAATTTATCACTGTTATGGTTGTGGTAAAGGCGGAGATGTTTTTAGCTTTTTAATGGATATTGAGCATCTTACCTTTCCAGAAGCAGTTAGGTTTCTTGCTGCCAAAAACGGAATAGAAATACCTAAAGATTATGACCCTGAAGCTGAAAAGCGTGAAGATTTGTTTAATGTATTAAATGAGGCAGCCACACTTTTTGAAAAAGCCTTATATTCGCCAGAAGGCAAAATTGCTAGAGATTATCTTGAAAAACGAGAAATAAAAGAAGAAACCATCAAAAAATTCAGAATAGGTTTTGCTCCTGATTCTTGGGATTTCTTAACAAGTAGATTAGGCAAAAATTCTAGATTTTTAACAGCAATGGAAAAAGTTGATTTAATCAGACGTAGCGAAAAAAATAAGAGCTACTATGATACTTTTCGCAATAGATTGATTATTCCAATAATAGATATTCACGGTAGAGTTGCTGGTTTTGGTGGTAGAGTGTTTTCTGCTGACCAAGAACCAAAATATTTGAATAGTTCAGAAAGCGAAACATTCAATAAAAGAAAAATGCTTTTTAATTTCCGTGAAGCATTGCCAACAATTCGACGTTTAAATTCAGCTATTTTGGTTGAAGGCTATATGGATGTAATTAGCCTTTGGCAAAGCGGAATAACAAACGCTGTGGCTTCACTAGGCACTGCAGTTGGTGCAGACCAAATTCAATTGTTGGCTAGAAATAGCAAAACAAAAGACTTGAATCTTTATTTTTGCTATGATCAGGATGAAGCTGGACAAAAAGCTACAATAAGAGCAATTTCAATACAAAAAGATTCACCCGTAAATGCTCGTGTTGTTCTATGGGATCACCCTGAATTATATAAAGATCCTGACGAATATATTAAAAGTCAAGGTGTAGAAAACTTTAAAAAAATGCTTGAAAAAGCTGAAGATATATATACTTTCTTAGTGAAGAAATTTACTCGTGGCATGAAACCACCTTTCGAAATTCCTGTAAAAGAAAAAATTATTCAGGAGTTCAAAGAATTGGTTGTCGAAATTCAAAGCCCAATTGCAAAGAGCGAAGTTATTCGCAAACTTTCCAAGCTTCTTGATATCGAACCAAACGTCCTAGAAAGGGAATTCGAAGGTAAAAAGTCTGAAGTAAGTAAATTCTCCAAGAAAGAAAAAAATATAGTTTCTCCAGAACTTAATGCAGATATACAAAGACAAGAATGGATATTGAAATATCTGCTTGAGCAACCTGAAGAAATTGAAATGGTCAGGGCATCGCTAACTGCTGAAGATTTTACAGATGTTCGCTTGCGTGCAATTTACGAAGCAATCTGTTCTTATCAAGAAGCAGCAAATGGGGCGTTAAAACCCGCAGAAATATTAGCTATGCTTGATGACGAAAATTTGGTTTCTCGTCTAAGTGAATTAATAACCACTTTAGAGGAAAAGCCAGAGGTGCCTTTCAAGGAATGTATAAAAGGATTGATAAAAAGACGATTAGAAACGAAATTAAAGTTGTTGCAGAAACAAATACGTGATGCAGAGAATAGCGGTGATGATTCCGCTATTATGCAAATCAGCATGGAACAGCTAGAAATAAAAAGACAATTTGACGTGCTGATTAATTCACACTAATGAGGGAGCATTATGACAACAGATAAGGCAGCAGCCAAGAAAGTTGCAACTAAAAACGAACCTCGAAGTCTCGAAGAAATTCGGGCTGAACTTATACAAAAGGGATTGAGTCAAGGTTATCTATCCTATCAGGATATAAACAAAGTTCTTCCTGATGGATTATCAACAGAAATGTTTGAAGAAGTCATCAACGAGTTGATGGATAAAGAAGTTGAACTTGTTGATGATGATGAAGCTATAATAGATAAAAAACTTCCTGTTGCGGAAGAAAAGAAAGTTGAAGAAGAAGAAAAACAACAAGCGGATTTTGAAGATGTAGATGACTCTGTTCGTGTATATCTTAGAGAAATAGGCAAAATTCGTCTTCTCACTATGCAGGAAGAAGTTAGTTTAGCTAAGCGTATTGAACATGGCGATCAAGATGCCCAGCGTAAACTTATAGAAGCAAACCTAAGACTTGTTGTTTCTGTTGCTAAGAAATATACAAAACGTGGTTTGCTCTTCTTAGACCTTATACAAGAAGGTAATCAAGGTCTTATAAGAGCTGTTGAAAAGTTTAAATACCGCAAAGGCTATAAATTCTCTACTTATGCTATATGGTGGATTCGACAAGCAATTACAAGAGCCATAGCAGATCAGGCAAGAACTATTCGTATTCCTGTTCACATGGTTGAAACCATTAATAAGTTGAGAAAAGCTTCTCGCAAACTTGTACAGAAACTTGGCAGAGACCCTGCTGTAGAAGAATTAGCTGTTGAAGTTGGGCTTCCAATCGAAAAAGTTAAAAATATAATGAAGACTGCGATGGATCCAATTTCATTAGAAACTCCAATAAACGGTGAAGAAGATTCTCATCTTGGCGATTTCGTTGAAGATAAATCTGCTTTGCCACCTGCTGAAACGGCATTTAATCTTATTCTTAAGGAACAGATAAACAAAGTTCTTGCTACTTTAACTGAACGTGAATCTAGAGTTATAAAATATAGATTCGGTTTGGAAGATGGTTGGCAAAGAACTCTTGAAGAAGTTGGTCAGAAATTTGGCGTTACTCGTGAAAGAATTCGTCAAATTGAAGCCAAAGCTTTGCGTAAACTTAGACACCCTAGCCGTTCTAAGAAGCTTAAAGAGTTCTATATGGAATAATATAAAGATATAAGATGCTTAAAAAAGACTCACTTATGTGAGTCTTTTTTTATGTATTATAAAGAGTCTTTGAAAACGCCCTAGGTATAGAATATAAGATATAATGCGTCTGGAAGTGCCTGTCCGAAAACTAAGAATTTGTCAAAAATTCAATATATGGAGTTATGCCCTTGCCCCCTTTTGTAAAGGGGGACTAAGGGGGATTTTAAAATAATTAGAATAATCTAAATATCGAGTCAAAACCTAGTTTTCGGACAGGCTCTGGAATACGCTACAATAATAAAAATAGAAATTGGCAAATACTCATAAATAAAAGAAAAAGTTTGCGTTTAACCTGTTTTTATAAGTAGAAAATATTAATAAAACCGTGTATAATAGCTAAAAATATATTGTGAGGTTTACTCATGCTACCAGAACTGCACGCTCTTATTCTTGCCGCTGGCAAGGGAACAAGAATGAAATCAGATTTGCCAAAGGTTGTTCACCCTATACTCGGTCGCCCTATGGTTTCTTACGTTATTGACGCTGTAAAAGCTGTTGGTTGCGACAAAACTATTTTGGTGACAGGCTATAAAAGCGATGTGGTAAAAGCTTCTTTAAAAGATCTAAATGATTCTTCTATTGCTTATACAGAACAAAAAGAACAATTGGGAACAGGTCATGCTGTTCAATGTTATGTGAAAACAACTGTAGAACGTCCTAAAAATCTTTTGGTTGTTTGTGGTGATACACCTCTTATATCTGTTGAAACTCTTAACAAGATGGTTGAAATTCATAATGCCCAAAAACCAGCAATAACAATGATGACTTTGGTTATGAACGAACCAGGCAATTATGGCAGAATCGTTCGTTCTCAAGATGGTAGTGTAATTGCAATTAGAGAAGCAAAAGACTGTTCCGAAAAAGAACTCCAAATAAAAGAAGTGAATCTTGCTGTGTATTTGTTCGATTCAGATTTTCTTTTTGATAATATTTTCAAGCTTCAGCCAAATAACAAACAGAAAGAATATTATCTTACAGATTTAATTGAAATGGCAGTGCAACAAAATAAAAAGATAATAGCTGTCATAGAGAAAGACGAATCTTCTACTTTAGGTATAAATAGCCGTCAACATCTTGCCCAAGTAAGTTCTATTCTTCAAAAACAAATTTTAAATAAGCTTATGGATTCTGGCGTTACTATTACTTCTCCTGAACAAACATTCATAGGTGCTAATGTTAAAATAGAGTCTGATACTGTGATAGAACCTGGTTGTATGATTTATGGAAACACTTTTATAGGTAAAAATTCCGTTATAGGTCCTAATGTAAAGATTAATAATGCTAAAATTGGTGAAAACGTAAAACTTCAGTTTTGCATTGTAGAAAACGCTTCTGTTGATAATAACAGTGTTGTTGCCGCTTTTACAAAAGTTGAAGGTTGATTAGATGAATCATTCAAGAGTTAAAATTTTTTCTTGCGGTGGAAATGAGCCGCTTTTTCGCGAAGTTTGCAAGTTTCTTGATGTTCATCAGGGAAGAATGATGCGTTCTGCTTTTGCTGATGGTGAGCTTTATTGTAGGATTGATGAATCTGTAAGAGGTTGTGATACTTTTATTATTCAGCCCACTTGTAATCCTGTAAATGAAAATTTGATGCGTTTGCTTATAGCTATAGATGCATTAAAAAGAGCTTCTGCTTCTAGTGTAACAGCTGTTGTTCCTTATTTAGGTTATTCAAGACAGGAAAAGAAAAATCTTGGACGTGAGCCTATAACGGCAAAACTTGTTGCTAACTTGATTACTTGTGCAGGAGCAAACAGAATCGTTACTGTGGATATGCATGACCCTGCTATTCAAGGTTTTTTTGATATACCTGTCGATCATCTTTCTGCTATAAAAAGATTGTCTGAATTTTTTATGAATCGTGACTTGACTAATCATGTTATTGTATCGCCAGATACTGGCGGTGTTTTACGAGCAAGGTCTTTTGGTAGACGTTTGAATTTGCCTATGGCTATTATAGATAAACGTCGTCCAGAAGCGAATAATGCAGTGGTTATGAACGTTGTCGGTGACGTTGCCAATAAACACTGTATAATAGTTGATGATATTGTTGACACTGCAAGCACTCTTACTAGTGTAACTGAAAGCTTATTAAAAAATGGTGCACTTTCTGTTTCAGCTTGTTGTACTCATGCATTGCTTTCTAATCCTGCTGTAGATAGAATATCAAAATCAGCTATTAAGGAACTTATAGCAACAAATTCTGTTCCTATCAATCAAGATAAAATTGAAAAATGTAAAATTAAAGTTTTATCTATAGCTCCTCTTGTTGGGGAAACAATTAAAAGAATATTTGAAAGACGCTCTATTAGTGAGTTGTTCTAATGTAAGGGAAGAATATATGAATAAATTTCCAAGATTATTAACATTTCTAATAGCCGCTGCTATTGTTTCTACTACACTAGGCGGTTGTTCTGGCAAAAAGAAAAATCCTGTTTCTGCAATTTCAAAGCAAAGTTCTGCTAGTAAAACAGAATACTCTAGTTGGAGTAAGTCTGTAGATGCTAGAACAGCATTGGAAAATCAAGATTACAATTCTGTTGAAACTCTTTCTAGAAAAAGAATTTCGGAAAAACCTGATGATGCTAGTGCTCATTTTATGCTTGGTCAAGCTTTGATGGGGCAGAAGAATTATAAAGCTGCTAGAAAAAGCTTAGAAACAGCTTGCTCTATTGTTCCAGATAATCTTAACTATACCAGAGAATATTGCAGAAGTTTAGTTGCTTTAGCTAAAGAAGCAGTAGAAAGAAATGAATATACTGATGCTATTTCCCTATATAAAAAAGTTTTAGAAAAAAATTATGAACCGACAAAGACAGAATCAGCTCTTTCAGATGTTTATATAGCTTCAGCAAAAAAAATGCTTGCTTCTGAAAGAATTGATGACGCTGAAGTAGTGCTTACAGAAGGTGCAAATCTTCTTCGACAGAACACCCCTATTAGACTTGAGTTAGCCAACCTTTTTATGGATAACGACAGAATGATGGAAGCTGAAAGACTGTTAAAACGTCTAGTAAATGCTTATCCTGATGATGCAGATTGTTTAACCGCTTATGCGAAGCTTCTAAAAAGAATGGGTGACAATGGCGAAGCGGCTGATTATGTAAGCAAAGCTTTAAAAATTAATCCATCTCAAAATGAAGCTATTACATTAAGAACAACTCTAGAAAGCGATAACCCTGAAATAACTTTTAGTCCTATGGACAACGATTCGCTATCTTTAGAAGCCATAAATGAAAGAATCAAATTCTTTGAAAAATCAGGAAACTTGGTAGAGGAAAAGAAACTTTTGGTTTTTTGTATAGGAAAGTATTCTGATGAAACAGGGGCTTACTATAAACTTGCTGAAGTTGACGAAAAATTGGGGAACATTGATGAAGCTCTTCAATCTATAATAAAGTTTAATACTTTAAATCCTGATTCGCCCGAAGGTCAGTTCCTTTATGCTAAATGCTTATGTCAACAAGGTGAATGTGATAAGGCATTGGCTATTTTAGATAATATTGAAGAAAGCTACACAGATAATCTATCTTTAATGAATGAAAGAGGACAGGTACTTGCAAGAAAAGGCGATTTCAAAAAGGCTATAGATATTTGGAATTCTGTATTAAAGAAAAACCCAACAAATGCTGTTGCCTTGTTTTATTTAGGTCAATTAGCTTCAGAAACAGGCAAATATGAAGAAGCTAGTAGATATTATGAGTCAGCTATAAACCAACAGCCTTTTAATAATAAATTCAAATATTTTGCTGGCTTAAATTATATTCAAAATGGGAATAAAGATAAAGCTGCTAGATTATGGAGTTTGTCTAGAAGTGGTTTGAATCCGTCTGACCCTTATGCTGCTAGAATACTTAGAGCAATGGGTGATGATGCGGAACTTCAAGAAGCAGCTTCTAGTTATGGTAATATTCCTTCTGTTAGTGCGGAAGATGCAAATGCAAGAATAATTACTATAGATAATAATAGTCCTATAATGCAGCATGAAATAGATGAAACTCCGTCCCCAGACTATTACCAAGCTTTGGAATATGCTCGAAGTGGTAACTTTACTGAAGCTGAAAAAATATTTAGACAGGTTATTGCTAACGAACCTGAAAATTTCAATGCTATCATGAATCTTGGTAAAATCTATACTGCAACTTCTAAGCATAATGTTGCAGCAGCTATTTTCCTTAAAGCCTTAAAGATAGATTCAAAGAATATCCACGCTTTAAGAGCTTTGGCAAACAGTTATTCCGAAGTAGGTATGCACAGTCTTGCATCTCAGATAAGTGAACAAGTGAAAATCGCTTATCCTGATAAATTTCAAGATTTTCCAGTTTATGAAAACAAAAATGTTAAAAACGATCCAAGAGCTATAGAACCAATGGCTTCTGCTTTGATTCAAGAAGGACTTTATGAAGAAGCTCTTGCTGTAGTTCAAGGTGCAATCAGCGAACAATCCGATAATAATAATTTATATTTGTTGCAAGGCGATGTTTATAAGCAAATGAAGATATTCGATCTTGCTATGGAATCTTATAGACGTGTTCAAAATGCAGATCAGCAAAGTCCAGCTTCTTATATAAAAATAGGTGATTTGTATCTTGCGGCTGGTCAGCCCAATCAAGCTCTTGCAGAATATAGAAAAGCTTTGAACACTACTTTTATTGATCCTGATTCTATGTTTTATATTTCAGACAAATATACTCAAATGGGTAGATACAATGATTCTAAGAGTATTTTAGCAAAACTCAAAACTATGAATCTTAATATGCAACAAATAAAAATGCTTGATAAAAGATTAGGAACAAACTTTGCTGAAGAAGCGGCTGCTTCGGCTGTAAAAAAATAATTCTATAGGAGATATTCTATGAAAACAAGTGAAACAATATTTAATGATGAAGATTTGGAAAAATTAGAATCCGTTATAAAGAATGTTAAAGACCCGAATGCACGTAAAAGATTAATACAGTTACAGCATGGTCTACAAAAGAAAATTAGAGATAGAAAAGAAGCTGCCGATAATCGTAAACGTTCATTTGCTGTTTTCTCTTATATGATTATTATTCCTATCACTATTGTATTTACACTTATTGGAGTTTATTATTTCCTTAAAAAAGAAGGAAAGATTGAAATAAATTAAGAGGATACGCCTCTAATCTCTTCTCTCTTATATCTTAAAATATGACCTTCTCTAAATCTTATAACTCCAAACGGCGAATCGGTGTTGGCAAAAAGCCAATATCTTTTAGCCTTATTAAAGCAATTGCAAGCATGAGAAAAACTTGCTTTAACGATGATGGCAAGCCAGAAAGTGATTATAAGCACAACCTTGCTGCAAAAGATTTAGTTATCTTAGGTCGTTTGATTAATACTTGGCGAAAAGTAGTCGGACTGCAACTAGCTTCAAAAACTTGTCCTTTAAAACTGTTCAAAGGCACATTATATCTTACTGTTGCTGATAGCCAATGGATGCAAACATTATTATTTCTTAAAGCAGGAATTATTCAAAAACTTAATCAGACTTTTCCTGATTTAAAAATAAAAGAAATAATAGGAAGAGTAGGAAAAATACCTGTAGAAGTTGAAAAACTCGTAAAAGAATCTGCTTGGCCAAATTGGGAAGATGAAGAAATTACAGAAAAACCGAAATTAAAAGACCAAGAACTTGCTAAGACTATTGATATTTGCCAGCAAAAATTGAGTGCAAGACTTAAAGGTTTAGAAGAAAAAGGTTATCGGCTTTGCAAAGTGTGCAGAGCTAACGTAACTCGTTCAAAAGATTGTGTTTGTGCTATGTGTCTTTTTGATTATCGTAGTGACATTAGAATGAAAAGCCGTTCTATACTTGCAGAGTTTCCTTGGTTGACTTACAAAGAGGTTTGCGAAGAACAAAAAGAACTTAACAAAGATGAATATGGATATATAAAAAACGAGCTTTTAAATGAAACTTTAAAGTTAGTTGATGAACTTTATTCAGATTTAAAAGAAGATTATGATGAGGATACTGCTGATATGTTGCGAAAAGAAATGATTAGAGGAATTATTCTTTTTACTGGTTTGACACCTGATAAAGTTGATCTTTGTTCTGTAAAACTAAAGCAACTTCCTGATAAAAAGTGGGTGGATTATCTCAAACTCTGTTTGTAAGTATAGGGTATAGGGTTTAGGGGGTTAGCAATTTGTCCTAAAGGCTCCCCTATGAGGCTGTCTAAAAACTAAGAATTTGTTAAAATTTCAGTGTATGGAGTAATGTCCTCACCCCCTTTTGTATAACCGCCAAGGATGGCGGTATGCAAGCGAGCGACAGGAGGTCAGCGAGTCGCAAAGGGGGATTAAGGGGGATTT
>CAJOQX010000163.1 GCA_905236865.1 Candidatus Rifleibacteriota bacterium | reverse complement strand
AGGAAGAATTAAGCTTTGAAAGAGGTAATGGAGCTTCACCAGATAAACATGGTAGAGATATTATGACAACAGTCAAGATAAAAGATGAACAAACAATAGCTCTTGGTGGTTTAATAAGCAAAAATAACTCTGTAACTTGGTATGGTGTACCTGGTTTAAGTCGTCTACCAGTTCTTGGAAGACTATTTAAACATCGTTCAGTAAGCAGTAGCGAAAATGAACTTATAATATTACTTACACCAAAAATAACAAATAAAGATACAGATTTGGCAGGAAATAGTAAATATAAAACTATAAATATTCCTAGACGCTCTGATAAACTAGAAAATCTTAACAATATATTTGAACAGATAAAATCTAGTCATGTTCCGTCAAAGCAAAATAAGTAGTTTTATAATTTCAATAAAAAAATGGCTATAATAAAAACACTAATCGCTGATAGCAAAGACGATTGGTTGAAAAATGTTAAAAGAATGCTCACCAATATGGATAATGTCTGTATTGTTGGTGAGTCTGCTAATGGGCAAGATGCTCTTGACAAAATAACAGATTTAAAACCTCATATAGTATTAATAGGTAATACGTTAGAGGGAATAGATGGGCTTAGACTAACAGAAATTTTATCAACTGATTTTCCTAATATTCAGTCTATAATAATGTCATCTGAAAGCAGTCCAGAATCATTCAGACAGGCTATGAAAGCTGGTGCAAAGGATTATCTAATAGAACCATTTTCTGTTCAAGATTTAAAAGAAGCTATTAATAACGTCTATGACAAATGGTTAAAAGACAGATCTGAATTATTTACAGAAGAACCTAAGACAAGAATCATATCTTTCTTTGCAACTAAAGGCGGAGTTGGCAAGACAACTTTAGCTGTTAATATAGCAGCCGAACTTGCTGCTAAGGGTAAAAAGACACTTTTGATTGATGCTTCACTTCAATTTGGAGACATAGCCTTAACCTTAGACTTACACCCCAAAAGCACAATTAGCGATGTTATAGAAAAAAATGAGTTTACTATAGATTCATTGCAAAGACGAATTACAAAACATTCTTGTGGTCTAGAAGTTCTTTGTGCTCCTAAAGAGCCCGCTATGGCAGAAGCTATCACCCCAAAACATTTACAGACAATAATAGACATAATAAAACCTTTGTATCAGTTTATTATTATAGATATGCCAGCCACAATAACAGAAAAAGAATTAGCTATATGGGATAAAACGACACTTTTATTCCTTATTGCTACTTTAGAAATAACTTCACTTAAAAACACAAAAATCTTTTTAAAAACTTTGCAAGACATTAAATACGATATGAACAAAGTTAAAATAATACTTAACAAAGACACTCCAGATGTTGGTATAGACAAGTCTGGATTAGAAGCAGGTTTAGGAATACCAGTATATGCTACTATTCCACGAGATTTAATGCTTGCACAGGTATCACTAAACCGAGGAGAAGCTTTCGTTTTAAGATCTCCGTCTAGTAAGATTTCAAAAAGTATTATAGAAGTTGCAGGAAAACTTATTGATCCTAATTATAAAAATGTCAATGACAGCAATAAAAACGCTTTATTAAGGCTAAAAGATTGGCTTTTTGGTAATTGATAGTTGTCAGGTAAAAAAAATAATATCGGAGGGAAAAAATGGGTCTTTTATCTCGTTTAAATGAAGAAAAAAAAGATAAAACTACATCAGCTAGTTCATCTTTAGATAGTTCTTCAACACAAACTGTATCTAATTTTGATAAATTAAAAGAAAAAATACATACAAAACTTATAGATGATATGCCAGCAGCTATTATGGCTGAACAGAATCTTGAGAAAAAGAAAGCTATGCTTCGTGACCGTATTATTCAGGTCATAGGTGAAGAAAGCCCAAAACTTCATGTCACTCTTAGCCAAAAAGAAAGTGACTTGATGACTTCTACGCTATTAGACGATATGGTCGGTTTTGGTCCGATTCAACCATTATTAGATGAAGAAGACATATCAGAAGTTATGGTAAATGGTCCTTACCAAATCTACTACGAAAAGAAAGGTAAACTTGTTCTTTCCGATATTAAATTTAAAGATAACGACCATGTAATGAGAATTATAGAAAGAATTGTTGCTCCAATAGGCAGACGTATCGACGAATCTGTGCCTTATGTTGATGCTCGTCTTCCAGATGGTTCTCGTGTTAATGCGATTATTCCACCACTTGCTCTTAATGGTCCAACAATAACAATCAGAAAGTTCAAAAAAGAAGCTTTAGGGGTTGCAGACCTCATTAGATTTGGAACACTTACTCCTGAAATGGCTACTTTTATTGAAGCCTGTATCAAAGTTCGTTTGAATATAGTAGTTTCAGGTGGTACTGGTTCTGGTAAAACCACAACTTTGAATATTCTGAGTTCGTTTATTCCTGAAGACGAACGCATTATTACTTGTGAAGACGCTGCTGAATTACAACTTAGACAGCCTCACGTTGTCAGACTTGAAACAAGACCTGCAAACATCGAAGGCAAAGGTGCTGTTCCTATGCGTGAATTGATTAAGAATACACTACGTATGAGACCAGAAAGAGTTATCGTCGGGGAATGCCGTGGTGGTGAAACATTAGATATGCTTCAAGCTATGAACACTGGTCACGATGGTTCTTTAACTACAGCTCACGCCAACACTCCTCGTGATATGCTTTCTCGTCTTGAAACTATGGTTCTTATGTCTGGTATGGATTTGCCAGTTAGAGCTATTCGTGAACAAATCAGTTCTGCTATCAACTTGATTATTCAGCAATCTCGTTTAAAAGACGGTTCGAGAAAAATTACTTATCTTACAGAAATACAAGGTATGGAAGGTGAAAAGATTGTTACTCAAGATATTTTCAGATTTGAGCAATCTGGCGTTGATGAAAACGGTAAAATTATTGGGCGTTTGAAACCAACAGGAATAAGACCTAAATTTGCTAGTAAGTTTGCTGAATTTGGTATTCATTTGCCACCAAATATTTTTACAGATACCTCAAAAGGTTGGTAAACTATGCAGTTTATATTTTTAATATTTGCGGGAATAGCAACAGTATTATTTGTCCTTTTGCTCTTCTCCATTCTTGGGAAAGCTCCTGGAGAAGACGTCAGAGCGAGAATGGAACAGTATCTCATCGAAAGCGAAATGGCAGCGAAAAAAGATCAGATTCCAGATGAAGCTCTAGAAAAAGATGAAGAAGACGAAGAAGAAAACGATGACGAAGATGATTGGACAAAAGAGCTTCGTGGTGGCAAGAAAAAGAAAAACATCGAAGGGCTGAAGCAGATTCTTGCGAATATGGGGACTATTCTTACCCCAAAAGGAATGGCTGCAAAAATAGCTGATAATCTTGCCAAAGCTGATATTCCTCTTAAAGCAAATGAATTTGTTGCTATACAATTTTTAGCAGTAATGATAGCAATGATGATTGGGACTATTCTGCTTAAAAATTTGCCAATAGCTATCGGATTGGCTGTTCTTGCCTATTTTATGCCTCTAATTTGGGTTAATATCGTAAGAGCAAAACGGAAACAGGCTTTTGGCGACCAGATATTGGATACCCTTATAATGATAGCTAACGGTTTAAAAGCAGGTTATTCTTTTCTACAAGCGTTAGAAATGGTTGCAAAAGAATCTGTACCGCCTATGAGCAAAGAGTTAAAAAGAGTTTTAAAAGAAAACTCTCTTGGCATGAATCTTGAAGATACCTTGGTTGCATTAAATACTCGTGTTGAAAATGAAGACTGGGATTTAGTCACAACTGTAGTTTTGATTCAACGCCAAGTAGGTGGTAACTTAGCTGAAGTTCTTGAAAAAATAGGTAAAACCATTCGTGAAAGAATGAGAATTAAAGGTGATATTCAAACCAAAACAGCTCAAGCAAAAGTTTCTGGGCTTCTTGTTGCCGCCCTTCCCTTTGGCTTAGGCGTTATGATTTATATTATGAATCCTGTATTTATGTCTAAGCTTTTCACTTTTAAAATGGGTTGGTTTAGAGGCTGGTTTTTAGTTATAGCAGGTTTGATATGGGAAGCTATTGGTATTATGATTATTAAGAAAATTGTTGATATTGAGGTGTAATAGATGGATAATCTGGTATTAATGATTATTGGAACTGTTATCGTTTTCCTAGTTATATTATTGGCTTTTCCTTCTGGTAGCAAGAATAATATATCTAATCGTCTCGCCTCTCTTGATGATGGTTCAGAACAACCGATTCAATCAGCAACAGAATCAGAATTAAATAAACCCTTTGTAGACCGTGTTATCAGGCCAATGATAGCAAAGTTAGCTGGAAAAGATGAAAATAAAGACCAAAAAGCTAAAAAGAAATCCAAAAACAATTTAAAGAAAATGCTTGCTCAAGCAGGTTATCCTGGAGGATTAACGGTAGCAGAGTTTGCTGTAATTCAGAACCTTTTCAGAATTTTTTGTCCCATAATAGGTTTTTGTGTAGGATTCTTCGTTAAACAAAACTTTGCAGTTGTTGGATTAGCTCTTGGTCTGGGAGTAGGAATTTTAGTTCCAAGAATGTATTTGCAAAGAAAAATAGCAGAACGTCAACACGATATACAGAAAGGATTACCTGATGTTCTTGACCTTTTAACTGTTGCTGTTGAAGCAGGTTTGGGCTTTGATGCAGCCTGTGACAAAGTTGTTGAAAAAATGCACGGCCCTATTCCTAATGAATTTAGTTTGACTCTACGTCAGATGAGAATGGGTGAAGCAAGAAGAGATGCTTTCAAAAGTATGTCTGATCGTGTAGAGAACCCAGATTTCAATGCTTTCGTTACTGCAATTATTCAAGCTGACCAATTGGGGGTTTCTATTGGGCAAGTGTTAAGAATTCAATCTGAACAGCTACGTGAAAAGCGTAGACAAAGAGCAGAGGAAGAATCAGCCAAAGCCCCTGTTAAAATGATGATTCCTCTAATATTTTTCATATTTCCTAATGTTATGCTGGTTATTGGTGCTCCAGCCGCTTTCCAGATGATTGAAGGATTTAGTAAAGTTCAATAAAAGTTATTTATGGCAAAATATGTAAAGATATACAATGAACGTAATAATGCTTTAGTTGGAGATAAAATTAAGGTTGCCGACAGCTTCTGGACAAGGTTCAAAGGGCTAATGATGGCTCCAGACCTTGCTGAAGGTGAAGGATTGATTATTACTCCTTGTAATTCAATACACATGATGTTTATGAGATATGCAATAGATGCTTTGTTTATAGATAAGACAAACAAAATTGTTGCAATCTATGAAAATTTAAAGCCTTGGATTGGTTTAACAAAACTATATTCAAATGTTGTTTCCGTGATTGAGCTTCCTGCAAATATAGTTAAGAAGCTCGATTTAAAAATAGATGACTCTCTTAGATTGGAGTATATACAATGAAAAATTTTTCATGTTCTTTTTCTAAGGTATGCCTTTTTTCTCTCTTTGTAGGCTCTTTGCTTATTTTTGGCTGTGGTGAAAGCAACCCTTCTGGAATCACTACTGATGATACATCAACCTCAACTACAACTACAACTACAACTTCAAATTCTGCAAATGCTGTAGAAGCTTCTCCTTGTAGAGTTTACGGACAAGTTATATCTGCTGATGATACTAATGTTAAAAGCCCAGCCAATATAAAGGTAGCTTTTAAAAACATAGCTACTAATGTAATTACAGATAACAGTGGAAATAGCCCAGATACTAGAGATGCTTTTGATTTTAATCTAGTAGCAGGTTTCTATCAAATTACAGCTCAGGACATTAGTGCAAATCCAGAATACGATACAAATTGGTTTTACAAAGAAATATCAGAGAATCAAGAAGTAAAAATATCTCTTCAACCCAAAACAACAACAGTTTCAACTATACCAAAAATAAATCTTTATGGTGTAATTAAAGATATGTCTGGTCATGATGTAACTTTTGCTAATATTTCTGCAAAAAAAGGTAGTAGTGCAATAGAAACTACAACAAAATTAGACAATGGTAATTATTGTTTTCTTAATTTGAGTTCTGGAACTTATGAAGTTGAAATATCGAAAAAATCATTTCAAACTGTGACTCGCCAACTAGTAATAGGTAATGAAAGCATTACTTTTAACGGCAACACTATAACTGATTTTACAAATACAACTGCATTTACAGATTCAGCAGGCAATGCTAATACAGGATATGATCTAGGTATATTGTATTTACCTTATGAATTAAGAGATGCAGGAGCTTTTGCAGGAGTTGTTATAGATCCAGCAACAGGTCAACCTTTAGCAAATACAACAATTTCTCTTTGGATAAGTTATGTAGGTTCTCAATTACAGGCTGCTCCAGAACTAATTTTACCTTCATTCAATACAGATGCTAATGGGTATTTTTATGTGGAAAATCTTCAAGTTGGATATTATAAAATTACAAAAGTAAATCCTACTCTTAATTCTATTGAATATGACGCACAAGGCAATGTATTAAGTTATTGGGAATTTGCTAAAGATGATAGCTATTGTGGTTGGCTTAAAGTTGATGAAGGCAAACTAACTCCGCTTCCAACTTCAGATTGATTTTAATTGCTTCAAAAATAACAAACTAATTTGGAGAGATTCCATGAGTCTAAATATTAGTTGTAAATACGAAAATAATATTTCTATCATATCTATCGAAGGTGAAATAACATTTGAAAATTCAATGCAACTTCGAGAACAAATTGATGCGGAATGTGAACAAAAGCATTATAACATTATAATTGACCTTATCGGACTTAAATATATGAGTTCGGCTGGAATGGGAGTATTAGTTCATGGTATTAAGCAAACTAGAGCTAATAACGGTGATTTGAGACTAATCAACCTCAGTGAAAAAATGCACAGAGTGTTTTTGATTACTCAATTCACTCATCATTTCAAGGTTTACAACACATTGGAAGAAGCGATTAAATCATTTACTTCATAAAATACCCTCTTTCATAAAGGGGGATGTCACGGAGTGACAGGGGGATTTTTAACCTCTCTTTAGATAAAGTTGTTTCTCTAATTAAAATGAGAGTATTTTTTGTTTCGATTATCTATCAGAAAGCAGGTGGCTATTATTTCTTTACAACAGATTTATGATGCGGTTAAATCTTATAATCCAGATGCAGATTTAGCAAGAATAGAAAAAGCATACAAATTTGCAGAAGAATGTCATAAAGGGCAATACAGAGATTCAGGGGAACCATTCTTTCTACACCCTGAAACCGTAGCTTTAATTGTAGCTTCTGAATTGAAGCTAGATGTTAGCTCAATATGTTCTGCTCTATTACACGATGTTGTAGAAGATACCCCTGTTACCGTAAAAGATATTGAACAAAAATTTGGTTCAAGTGTTGCTAGAATAGTAGATGGAGTTACAAAGTTAAACAAATGCTTCTTCAACTCTCCATCTGCTGCACAGGCGGCAAGTTTCAGAAAAATGGTTCTTGCAATGACAAAAGATTTGCGAGTTATACTTATTAAACTTGCTGACAGACTGCACAATATTAGAACTATTCAGTTTAAACCTATAGACAAACAAAAAAGAACCGCCAGAGAAACCCTGGAAATATATGCTCCATTAGCTCACCGTCTGGGAATTAACAAAATTAAATCTGAATTTGAAGAAAGATGTTTTAAAATTCTTCAACCAGAAAAAGCTGCCGAAATAGAAGAATTTATAAAAAATGCTGATTTAGAAAGCGACTCTAATCTAAAAGAAGCTATGGAACAAATTAAAGAACGGCTAAAAGAAGTAGATGTAGTAAATACAACTATTACTGGTCGTCCTAAACAAGCATATTCCATTTATAATAAGGCTTTAAAATATAATACAACAATTGATGGACTTTATGATTTTCTTGGAATAAGAATTTTAACAGAAACAGTAAAAGACTGTTACGCCACTCTGGGTATGGTTCATAAGTATTGGAAACCGATTCCAGGGCGTTTTAAAGATTATATTGCTGTTCCGAAAGCCAATATGTATCAGTCTTTACATACAACAGTGCTTTTCAATGGCAAGCCTCTTGAAGTTCAGATTAGAACCTATGAAATGCATCACGTTGCAGAAGAAGGTATCGCTGCTCACTGGGATTATAAAGAAACAGGCGGTAGTGGTAATACATTAGATTATAAAGAAAAACTTTCTTTCTTGCGTAATATCATAGATAGCAGCCAAGACATTAAAGACGATTCCGAGTTTATGGAAAACGTCAAAGTAGATATATTTGAGTCTTTAGTTTATGTCTTTACTCCAAGAGGCGATGTTAAAGAGCTTCCAAAGGGAAGTACGCCAATAGACTTTGCTTATTCTATTCATACCAATATTGGGGAAAAATGCTCTGGTGCAATTGTAAATGGTAAAATTGTTCCCCTTAGCTACAAGCTTGAAAATGGTGATTGTGTTTCTATTACCATAAACAAAAATCAAAGAGGACCAAAGAAGGACTGGCTGAATATTGTCGGTAGCACTAGCACAAAACGCAAAATTAGAGCTTGGCTAAAAAAAGACAATAAAGATGAATATATACTTCAAGGTGAACGAGAGTTTTTAGATTCTTTCCAAAGACTTGGTGGAGATAGAGAAACTGAAAAAACTTTTCACACAGGAGCCTTTGCTAATAAAGTAAGAGAAGAGTTAGGCTTTTCTTCATTAGATGATTTTTATGCAGCAATAGGAGCTGACGAACTTAAATCACTGCAAGCAGTTGCAAAGCTATTTCCAGATTTAGCTAAACAACATCAAGAGAAACAACTTGCGGCAAAAAATGCCAAAAAAGAAAAAGAAAAAAAGAAAGCTCAAAAGGGACCGAGAATAATATGTGGTGGTTTAGATGGAGCTTTAATAAAGATTTCAAGGTGTTGTAGCCCTATTCCTGGCGATGATATTATCGGTTATATTACCAGAGGCAGAGGCGTTACAATTCATAAGAAAGACTGCCCTAATGCTAAGAATCTCGAAAACGAAGCCGACAGACTTATTGACGTTCGCTGGGATTTAGGCATTGAAGATGAAATTCTTGGAACTTCCGATGATTATAAAGTTAAAATTAGAGTTGAAACTTCCGCTCAAAGAGGTATGTTGAACTCTGTAACTGGTGTTATTGCTAATTTTGGAATAAATATTATTTCTGCTTCTTGTAAGACCACAAAACAAAGACAGGGTATCTTAGATTTTATTATTGAAGTCAAAGACTCTGTAATGCTTCGAGAACTTTTGTCTTCAATTTCTAAACTTGTTGGAGTTTCTAAAGCTTATAGAGTGGAAAAAGCGATTATTACTTCTAGTAACTCAAAAAAGAGTAAAAGCAAAAAGTCCGATAATCGGAAAACTAAAAAGTAACAATGGCAAAAAAGGCTAGTAAAACAGAAAACAATGAATTCGATGCAGTTGACCTTATAGAATTGCTTTCTATACCTGAAAATGCAGATAGTTATTTGGTTGAACTTTCAGAACCAGAGCAAGATATAGATTTAATAGCTTTAGGCAAAGAGCAGTTAAAAGAAGAAGCTGAAAAATTAGCCAAAACAAAAGTCATTACCCCTATAAAACCTACTACCCCACCTCCTGCACCCTATCCCCTACATCCTATATCCTCATCCCATACTCCCCTACCCTCTTCTCCACTTCGCCCTACCCCTTCAAAGCCAACCAATATAGTTACTCCTTTAACAGGCTACGACAACGACAGTTTTGAGCAAATCATCAAAGACATTCATGCCTGTCAGCTTTGTGGGCTTTGTAAAACTCGAAAAAATGTTGTTCCTGGAGTTGGAAATACAAAAGCGAAATTAGTATTAATAGGAGAAGCTCCTGGAGCAGATGAAGATATCCAAGGCAAACCTTTTGTCGGAAAAGCTGGTCAACATCTTGATAAGATACTTGCAGCCGCTGGTTTCAAAAAAGAAGAACTTTATATCTGTAATATTTTAAAATGCAGACCGCCAAACAATCGTGACCCAAACTCTGAAGAAATGAAATTGTGCACTCCTTTTTTACAAAGACAACTTGCTTTGATAAAACCAAAACTAATTGGTTGTCTCGGGAATATAGCCTGTCATTATATTATAGGTCCAAATGTGCCAGGAATAACAAGACTACGTGGGCAATGGTTTGAATCAATTTTTAAGATTCCTACTTTTGCAATGTATCACCCATCTTACTTAATTCGCAGTGCTAGTAGAGATAAAGGGAGTCCAAACTGGCAAATGTGGCAAGATATTAGAGCTTTGAAAGCCAAGTATGATTCGGTATGAGAGATGAGAATTGAGAATTGAGAATTGAGAATTGAGAATTGAGAGTTGAAAATTGAAAATTGAAAATTGAGAGAGAGGTGAGAGGTGAGTGGTGAGTGGTGAGTGGTATAGTTGCAGAGCAACTTGAATATGTGCTATATTATTACATCGGCGACTAAAAATCGAAAATAAAATTTCATTAAGATTTCAGCTATTATAATAAAGGACGGCAAAAATCATGCAGGAAATATTTAATCAACTTCAATTTAGAGCTTTTGAATATGAAGAAGACGCAGAGTCAGTTACAGATATGCACTGCTGTGCAGAAGTTCTAGAAGGTTCGTGGTTTGACAAAACAGAAACCTGCAAAATGCACGCAAAAATAGTCGCTAGAGTTCCAGGCTCAAGTTGGGCTGTTTCCTATAATTCTATAGTTTTTGCTCATGCAGACCTAGTAAAAATGCCTAACGGAGAAGCTCATGTGATTTATTGGAGAATACATGAAAGCTATACATATCCAGAAGTGGCTAAAGTTTTATTAGATGGCTTAAAAAGAGAAGCAATCAAAAGAGAATGTTCAAATTTAATTATATTTGCTGATACTCCGCAGGTTGACGACAATATGGAAATGTTAGGGCTTCAACCTGACCGCCAATATATGTATATTAATCCCGATGATGTCAGAAAAGGAAAAGTTCTAAGAAACGAAAGAGTTGTTATTCATGAAAATGATGTTCAAAGTTTGAATCTTAGACCATTTATAGGAATTCCTCTTCCTCCAGATTATCTGATGCAAAGAGCTTATTTAGGGGCTGATTATGCTGTATTTAGACATACAAAGCCTAATACTTTTGAAATATATAGGAAAAAGCAGACTTTCTTAGCTTGCCACGATGGAAGAGAATGGTTTGTTTTCAAAAAGGGTGATTTCAAAGTCGAACCAGAAGCTGTTCCATCAGTTTTAAAAACTCTCGCAAGTTTACAGCCAGGGTTAATTATGCTTAGCGAAAAGGCAATGGAATTAGCGGAGATAGTTCCTACTAATTACGCTTATTACGATGATTACTGCATAGCATTATAAAGATAATATAAACAATGGATTGTTACTTGCCAAGTTACCACGCATACTTCATATACTCGTAGAGGGTGTCTAAAAACTAAGAATTTGTTAAAAATTCAGTGTATAGAGTAATGTCCTCGCCCCCTTTCGTAAAGGGGGATAAAGGGGGATTT
>CAJOQX010000162.1 GCA_905236865.1 Candidatus Rifleibacteriota bacterium | reverse complement strand
ACAGCAAAAACTTCATCATTCAAAGTAATTGAACCATTTTCGGTTCCGTTCATATTAAAAATTTTGGTTTCCATGTTTAACTCCGTTCACATTATGCCTGCTGTCTTACGATAACAAGACCATTAGTTGCTCCGGGGATAGAACCTCTAACAAGAAGAAGATTCTTCTTTTCATCAATCTTAACGACTTTGAGGCCCTTAATTGTTCTTCTTACATTACCCATGTGCCCTGGAAGCTTTTTGCCCTTAATTGTGCGAGCCATATCTGTAGCAGTACCCATAGAACCAGTTGCTCTAGCACGGTCAGATTGACCATGTGTTGTATTGGCGCCGTTAAAATTATGTCTCTTCATTGCACCTGCGAAGCCTTTACCCTTGCTGGTTCCAGTGACAGTAACAGAGTCACCTTCTTTAAACATTGAAACATTGATTTCGGTAAGTGGTTCAATTGCTTCAAGTCCGTCAGCGGGCAAGCTTCTTACAAAACGGAATGGCTTGGTACCAGCTTTTTCAAAAGACATACGCATTGGTTGATTCATTATTTTCTTAGCTCTATCAGATGGTACTTCACGATAACCTACCTGAACAGAATTAAGACTCTTGCGAATTATAGTGCAAGGACCAACGCTAATTACGGTTACTGGAACTACGTTTCCATCATCTGTAAAAATCTGGGTCATACCAACTTTGGTGCCCAATATTGCCTTAACGCCCATTATATTCCTCCTAGTTGCCTTCCATTACAACATTTTGATTTCAATATTAACGCCAGATGGAAGGTCCATGTTCATAAGTGAGTCTACAGTCTGACCTGAAGGACTCAACAAATCTAAATTGCGTTTATGAATTCTCATTTCGAATTGTTCACGTGCGTCTTTATTAACGAATGGTGAACGAAGAACGGTGTATTTGCGGATTTCGGTCGGCATTGGAATAGGACCGGAATACTTAGTACCACTATTTCTAACGGTAGCGCAAATTTTTGTGACTGACTCATCAAGCAATCTATGATCGAATGCTCTAAGGGTCAAGCGCATTTTTTGTTTTGCCATTTTACTATCTCCTGTGTTTAATGACAAGCGTTTTTTTAAATATTTTCAGAAGCTACAAAAGTAGTTGGCTGACTATATGAATTAACGCCTAGAATTCTCTCTATAACAGATTTAGGTGCTTCATCATAGTGCAAAAGCTCCATGGTGAATGTAGCACGACCTTGCGAAAGTGACCTTAGCTGAGTAGAATAACCAAACATATCGGATAACGGAGCATGACAATCAATAACTCTAATGTCATCACGAATTTCCATATTGATTATTTTTCCACGTCTAGAGTTCATGTTTCCAATAATATCGCCCATATATTGTTCAGGGGTTTCTATTGAAACTTTCATGAATGGCTCTAGCAAAACAGCTTTAGCTTTATGTAAAGCATTCTTTGTGGCTTCGTAAGCAGCAATCTTAAAAGCAACATCATTACTTTCACCTTCACGCTGCATTGCGTTAACCAAACGAACCTTTACATCTACCACTGGGAAGCCAACTAATATACCATCATTCATGGCATCTTGGCAACCTTTTTCTATAGAAGAAATAAAAATATTTGGTAATTCTTTAAGGACATCACTGTTTAAGCTATTTTCAAAAGTAAATCCTTTGCCTCTTTCAAGAGGTTCAACTTCAACAGCAACAGAAGCGAATTGATTTTTCCCGCCTACTTGTCGTTCATAAATACATTCGCCATTACCTTTTTCTTTAATTCCTTCTTTATATGCAACTTGTGGTTTACCTACAGTTGCTTTTACATTAAATTCACGCAAAATTCTGTCAACTATAACTTCAAGATGTAATTCACCCATACCTGAAATTAAAGTTTCACCTGTATCTGCGTCAATTTTAGCTTTGAAAGTAGGATCTTCATTCATTAAAGCTTCAAGAACTTCAGTTAAATGAGATAAATCACCCTGAGTCTTTGGTTCAATAGCAACAGAAATAACAGTATCGGGAAAAGTAATTTTTTCAAGAGTTGGTTGATCAGGAGCAAGTGCAAGTGTATCTCCGGTAGCAACTTGCTTTAAACCAACTACAGCAACGATGTCACCAGCGGAAGCATGGGGAATATCCTGGCGCTGGTTTGCATGCATTTGCAGGAGACGACCGATTCTTTCTTTTCGACCATCTCTAGTTACATTATAAACGACTTTTCCGGATTCAATATTTCCTGCATAAATCCTCATATAGCAAAGCTTACCAACATGAGGGTCAGTAGCAATCTTAAATATTAGAGCAGAAAAAGGAGCATTTTCATCTGAAGGAATATCTACTTCTTCGTGTGTTCCTCTTTTATAACCTATAGCAGGTGGTATATCAAGAGGTGAAGGTAAATAATAAGCAACAGAATCTAATAAATCTTGAACACCTTTATTTTTAAATGCAGAACCACAAAGCATTGGTACTATTTTATTTTCGACAGTTGCTTTGCGTATAGCTTTTCTTAATAAATCTAGTGGAACTTCTTTTTCTTCTAGTGCCAATTCTAGAATTTCATCATCAAAAGCACTTATATTATCGATTAAGTTTTCTCTAGCTTCTTTTGCTTTTTCTAGATATTCACTTGGTATATCAATAGTTTTAAATTCTGCACCATGAGATTTTACTGAAGATTCGTCCCAAATATGAGCTTTCATAGTTAATAGATCTATATGACCCATAAAAGAATCTTCTGCACCAATAGGGAGAACTAATGGCAATGGATTTGCTTTTAGCTTATCTTTAACTTGAGCAATAACTTTTTCAAAGTTAGCCCCTACCCTATCCATTTTATTGACGAATGCAATACGTGGAACTTTATATTTATTAGCCTGTCGCCAAACAGTTTCAGATTGTGGCTGAACTCCTGCGACAGCACAAAAAACCACTACTGCACCATCAAGAACTCTTAATGAACGTTCAACTTCGGCAGTAAAATCTACGTGACCAGGTGTGTCAATAATGTTTATATCACAATCAAGCCAATGACATTTTGTTGCAGCACTTGTTATTGTGATACCTCTTTCCTGTTCTTGAACCATCCAGTCCATGACGGCAGTTCCTTCGTGTACTTCGCCTATTTTGTAAGCTTTTCCAGTATAGAACAAAATGCGTTCGGTTGTTGTTGTCTTACCTGCGTCTATATGAGCACAGATACCGATATTTCGTAGTTTGTTCATATCATGGGTTGCTGTCATTTTCTGTTACCTTAACTTGCTACCTTTAAGGATTTAAATCATACTCTGAAATGAGCAAATGCCTTATTAGCATCAGCCATTCTGTGAACTTCGTCTCTCTTCTTCATGGTTGCACCAGTATTGTTGAGAATATCATCAAATTCTCCGCAAAGGCGCTGAGCCATAGATTTTTCCTTGCGAGCTCTTGAATTCTTGAGAATCCAGCGGAAAGCAAGTGCGATAGCACGATCTTGTTTAACTTCGATAGGAACCTGATAGTTAGCACCACCAATACGTTTACTTCTAACTTCAACGATAGGTTTAGCTGTATCTATAACTTTCTTGAAGAGTTCAAGAGCATTGTCTTCTTTTCTCTTCTTAGCAGTCATTTCGATAGCATCGTAGAAAATCTTAGAACCGATAGATTTTTTACCAGAGTACATAAGATTGTTGATGAATCTAGTAACAAGCTTAGAATTATAGACTGAATCAGGAGTCAAATCTCTTTTAGTAATGTGACCACGGCGTGGCATGAGTTATTTCTCCTTATTTCTTAGGGCGCTTAGCACCGTATTTAGAGCGAGACTGCTGACGATTTGCAACGCCTGCACAGTCAAGAGCTCCGCGAATGATGTGGTAACGAACACCTGGCAAGTCTTTAACACGACCGCCACGAATCATAACTACTGAGTGTTCCTGTAAGTTATGGCCGATACCAGGAATGTAAGCTGTAACTTCGATTTTGTTTGTAAGTCTTATTCTTGCAATTTTACGAAGAGCAGAGTTTGGTTTCTTCGGTGTAGTTGTTTTAACTACTGTACAAACACCACGGCGCTGTGGACATTTATCTAAAGCGGGTGAATTTGATTTGTACTTAACTGCTTTTCTTGACTTACGAATAAGCTGGTTAATTGTTGGCACGACAAACACCTTCCTATAAAGATTCACACAACAGTGTTGTGAGCTAAAACTATCTTTTCGATAGATTAGTTCAAGGATATTACCACTTTTTTTTTACACTGTCAATGACTTTTCATCGTATTTTTTGGATAAGTTAATTGACAAAGTAAATTCCGTTTAAACTGAAGTTAGTTTGGCAAAATCCTAAACGGAATTTAGTCTGGCAAAATCATTTTGT
>CAJOQX010000161.1 GCA_905236865.1 Candidatus Rifleibacteriota bacterium | reverse complement strand
TCGTTCTCTATATTCAGTAGAAGACCTGCGAATAATTCCGTGAACTTCATAGCCTTTTTCCAAAAGAAACTCAGACAAATAAGAGCCATCTTGCCCTGTAACACCTGTTATTAATGCTTTTTTCATTAAATATTTTCCTTTTACCTAAGATATTCAATCACACAGGAATGATTCTTGGTTTCTTTAATTGTCTTGATTTAAACCTATTTTCCCTTAGATAATATTGATTTTATAATAACATTTTCTATTTTAATAAACAATACAATCTTGTTTAACGCTTTCAATTAGAGTATAATTTATCATGTATTTTAAGGAATAATAAATAATGCAAGAAAGTAAATCCAAAAGATTTCTATATGTGTTTTTTATAGCGGCAATAGCAACATATATACTGTATCTTCTTCCTCTTAATAGTGAAGCAGAGCCAATAACCAATTCCCGCGAAATAAGAAAATGCTTTATATCTATTCTTTGGCTGACTTCCTATTTTGTATTGTCTCTTAAATTTAATCATTATATTCGTTCTATTATGGTAATAGTTTTATTGATGCCATCAGCAATATCAGCTTTTGCAGGTATTGTTTACAAGCTTCCTCTTACAGCAAGCCTAATGACAGACATAATAGAAAGCAAAACTTATGTTAGTGAATTTTCCAACTTTTTCTCATTTGATATTATTTTATCAATAATTCTTATTCTTCTATTTTTTATATGCATTGCCTTTAGTATTTCTGCAAAACTTCTAGAAAACTCTTTTTATAAAAGCAAAAAATCCTTAATAATATTTCTGATTCTAACTGTTGTTCCTGTATTCTTTATTCATATACGCGACAGTGTTTATCCTATAAAAAACATATATCTCCCTATTCACTATTACAATCAATATGTTACCAATGTCAAACCATACCTAGAATTGATAAATAAGCAGGAATCAATCTTAAGAAGTTATAGCCAAGATATTAATCCTATTCCAAACACTGATATTGTCTTACATATTGGTGAATCAGTCAGAGCAGACCATCTTTCATTAAATGGCTACTCAAGAGAAACAACACCTAATTTGAAAAAAGAAGAACAAAAAGGTAATATCGTTAATTTTGGCAGTGCTATATCTTATGCTGTTTCAACAAGAGAATCTGTTGTTGGAATTCTGACTCCACTTAGAGTAAACGAAAGAGGGGATAATCCTAATCAAACATTTTACAATGCTTTAAATCATTTCAAAATTCATACAAATGCCTTTTTCTCTTCTATGGTCGAGCATCCAGGGAATTATGATACACCTGTTATAGCACTTCAGCAGAAATGTCAAAACAAAGTTTTCTGCCGAGAGCGTTCCTTCAAGGTTTTACCCTATATTTCCAAAGCTTTAGATGAATATAAAGACAATAATGGTATATTCTCATTATATTATGGAGAAGGAAGTCACACCCCATTTACCGCTTATGACCATGATAAATACGAAATTTACAAGCCAACATCTAATGGTTTAAGCAAAGATGATAGATGCATTAATAATTACGACAACAGCATCTATGCAACAGATGCTTTTATAGGTAGCGTAATTGATTTATTACGTAATCGAAATGCCATATACATATTTACATCAGATCATGGAGAAGTAATCGGCGATGATGGTCTATGGGTTCGTCGTGGTGACGCTATGACTAGAGAAGGCTGCCGTTACGTCCCATTGGTAATATGGGTATCTGAAAGATTTAAGAATGAAAACAGTGAAAAATATAATATACTAATAAATAATTGCCAAAGACTTAAAAGGGTTTCTCATGACCATATCTATCATACAGTCTTAGGACTTTATAATATAAAAACTGAATACTATAATTCTAAATTAGACCTATTCTCACAAGAAGCTTGCGACACAGATTACACAATAAAAACATCTCAAGAATAATAACAAGTTTGCCAATAATAACAATATTACCCGACTAAAAGTGTTATAAACCAATCTTTCAAACCTAGATACCGTATTGTATTCAATGGTATAAAATACGAAGATTTGAGAAAATAAACAATGCTTGAAAGCATTGTAATTTCAATCGATATTTTAAGTAATATTGATACTCCATATTCTATTCGTTGCATTGATTTAAGATAATCAATAACTTCATTTAACTCTTGATGTTTTTTACATTCCCATAAACATGTCTGCAAAACAATGATTTTAATGAAAGATTTAGTTTCAGTCGTTCCCAAAGAATTGTTTTTTGTTTTTCTTTTTTGTTACAAATTTTTTTCTAGAATATTCAAAATATGAATATATTGTTATTAGAGCAATTAAAGGGAATAATAAAACACCTAATATTAATGCAGAAACAGAAATATCGGTTTTTATTCGTTGTGTAGTTTTAAAACCGCTAAAACAAAGTAATGTTTCTAAGTGTTGTACTGTAACTAAAAATAAATGCACAAAATATATTTTATTTAAATTTGATTTTGCAAACCATACTCCGTCTAATTCTGTTAGAGGCATACGAGAAATAAGGTCAGATTCAATACAAAGTGTTGAAAATCTAGCTCTTACAAAAGAATTATTTGGAGTAGCTAATAACAAGATTCCATTTGGTTTTGGAATCCTATTAAATTCGTTCAAAACCAATAGTTGATTTGGTAAATGCTCTAACCCTTCTTGACAACAAATATAGTCAACTGATTTGTCTTCTAGAGGTATCCTTTCAGATAAATCAGCATAGGTAGCTTTATATCCTTCTAATTAAAATAATTCTGGTAAAAGATCTATAGAAATAACTTTTGCATTTTTTTATAAAATTCGTTACTTGCTCGCCCATCTCCACAAGGAATATTTAATACTGTTTTACCTGATAAATCTGGCAATTGTCGTATATACGCATAGACATATTTATTTATACCACTAGAAGGAAAAGAATTTGCTATATTATTTTGCATTTTTATCATTTATTATTCAATCCTATTGATTATTGATGATTACCATTAAAATTAATATGAGAAAAATTGTCAAAAACAATTTTTTTTTTAAAACAAGAAAACACATAAGGTTGTCATTGTATCTATAACCTAGTAATGACGATTATAGCAGAGACTAGCAATATTAATGTAAATGATAATCTTGACAATACTATATTTTTGAAATAAACTATTCTATTATGTACAAACAGACAGATACATTTTTATCACATTTATACCATAAAAGGGTAGCTATTTTTGCTTTTTATTCAAAAAAAAATATAATTGATTTTGAGGTTATTTATTATTTAAAAGAATTAAGAAAATACGTAGATGGTATAGTCTTTATTGCTGATTGTGAGTTATCTAAAGAAGAATTTAACAAAATTTCTGATTTAATAATATATTCTGATTGTCATCGTCATAAAAAATATGATTTCGGCTCATACTCAAAAGGCTTTCAGTGGCTTAAGCAAAAAGATTTCTTTAATGAAATAAATGAAATTATATTCTGTAACGATTCTGTTTTGGGTCCATACAGACCTTTTAGCTTTCTCTTTGAG
>CAJOQX010000160.1 GCA_905236865.1 Candidatus Rifleibacteriota bacterium | reverse complement strand
CAGTGAAATAAACATTAACGGTGCTCTTCCCAGTATTGCAAATGCAATTTACAATGCTGTTGGCGTAAGATTGACTAGACCTCCTTATACTCCAGAAAAGATTCTTGCTGCTATTAAAGCTAAAAAAGCAGAAGAAGCAAAACCTGCTAAAGCAGAAAAGAAAGCTCCTGCAAAAAAAGCTAAGAAGTAAGATATAAGAAAAAGCGGTTAGCATTAGTCTAACCGCTTTTTTCTTTAGTTAAATGGTGTGATGGTTTAGAGCCTAAGACTCTTGGTGTGATTGTTCTAAAGACTCCACTTGAGGTTTAAAACCAAACACATCATCAATAAAAAAGCTAAATTACTACACTTTATAAAAAACTGTTTATAATAATGGAAACGTAAACAAAATGAATTTATTTCAAGTATTTATCTAAAATTTCTTGTTTTTGTTGCTTTGAATTGTCGATTATGCTTTGAGCTTCAGCAATTTGTTTTTCAAGCTCTTCTATTTGAGACGCTATTTTTTGTTGGTCTTTTACTGGCGGAATAGGAATTTCAAGATTTAATAAATCTTCAATACTGATTCGTGGATGATTTAACCCTTTTGTTTTTTTCTTTGCCTGCTCAACAAAATCAATTGATAACATAATGTGTTTTAAAAATACTGGCTGAACTGCTTTTAAAACAACAATATCGGTTGAGCAAATGCCGTCATTCTCTGCAATACCAACTTTATTAAGATATGGCCTTAATTTACCATATAAAACACAACCTTTAGAATAAACGTTCTTTTCTGAAAGTAAATTTCCACCATTTTCTATGGTTTCATGGACAACCCCAGTATTACTTTCAATATGCTCTAAACCAGTATAATTATATACCTGCTCTTTTTGCGGTTTACATTTTTTTCTTACAATTTCACATAGCTGATTTAATTTACCTTTTGGAAATTTGATGAAAATATTTTTTATATTGCTTTTCAATATTTTAATTTTATTTTGGTTATCAGAGTTTTCGTTTTCAACTTTTTCAATTTCATCAACTATTTTTTGCTGAATATCAAGTGGAGGTAAAGGTATTTTTATTTCTTTTATTTTTTCAGCATTTAAATTTGGTTGAGCAACTGTAATAGAATTTGTTAAAACCTGTTCCCAATACATTGGTACTTGCGTAAAATAAAATAGATACTTTGGTAAAATTTGCTTTTTATCTAACAATAAACGTACTAAATATGAAGCAAAAATCATTTGTTCATATTTGTTTCTTTTATATATTGCAGATTTTCCAACGGTTCCACTTCTTGCAATTACAATGTCACCGTCATTTAACATAAACTGCTTTATAACATCTTCTGATGGTGATATGTATTTTGCTTCTATTTCTTTGCTCTGAATACTGCCATCATCATTAATATCTGTTATACGCAAATATCGTATTGTACCATTATCTGTTGCTTTATCTGTATATCCATATTGTGTAGTAGCAACATCACCAATTTTTACTATTTTCCATTTACTTTCTATTTTAAATTTTTTTTTAAGTTTTACATTGATGCTTTTCTCGAAATCAACTCTGTTAAAAGTCATCATATCAAGTAAATTTATTTTTGAAACATTATCTTTTAATGACTCATCAATAGCAAAATCAAAATTATTTTCAAATGCTTTATGAATATAAGTACTTGCTTTTTGTGGATTATCATAAGAATTTATATCAAAGAGTTTTGTACATTCATCTATAGATTTATTTTTTTGTATAGCATGAATTCCCTCTGAACCTCTACGATTTGAAAATTCGTAACCAAGAAACTGTTTTTCAGCATCTTTTTCGCCTGTTTTAACTATCACAAGCCTTTGAGGGTATGCAAGAATAAAATAGTATATTTTTTCCTTTTCAAGCTCTATAACTTTATTCCAAAAATCTTTATCAGTCTTGATTTTGTTTGAATATTCCTTGAATAAATCATGATTTTTAGCTTTATCATTTGGTTTTTTGGCTAACAAAGTTAAATAATCGTCAAAAGTCAAACCTTCCCAAACATAATCAACATATTTTGCAACAGGCGTTTCAATGCCATTTATTGTTATATCTATATGATTTGAAAAGAATTTATCAACAAATTTATCAAAGTTAATAGATTCATAATTATTTCTTCTACGTAAAAATAGTATAACGGTATTGGTTCCTGTTGCCATAAATGTATTTGAACCTAATTCTGTTATAGCTACAAATTCAAAATACTTTAACAGCAATTCTCTAGTTCTAGTGTATATTCCAGCATTTGTAAGTATTGAACTTGGTAAAATTATACTTGCAATGCCACCATCTTTAAGCAACTGTTTTGCCCTTTCAACAAACAAACATTCTATTTCAGAACTGTTATCTGTTAATTTGTCATATAAATCAAAGTCTTTTTCGGTGTAGTAATCCCTAGTTGTTTGTCTGAATGCGGAAACAGAATAAGGTGGATTACTTAAAAGAATGTCAAACTGTTGATTGTCTTTAGAATTATCATCAATTTGTTTATGTAATTTACCCTTATAATCTTTTGTCTTTACAAAATTACCTAGTCCATCGCTTAAAATTACTTTTGCTAAACCGTCACCATGTAAATAGCAACCGACTTTGCCTACTTTAACAAGTCTGTAATCTTTTTCTACACCATAAACATACTCTGTTGCCCAATCATAAGGTTCTAATTGCCAAATATTAATTTTTCTAGAAGTTTTTTCTATATATTTATTATATTGCTTTTTTACTATCATATTTTGCACTTCGTGCATATATTCAGTTATGAAATGACCGCTACCAGCGGCATAATCTATCATATATGGCAACAGTTCGCCGTTTCTTGAATTTAATTTTTCGTCAACAATTTTTTCTAAAGGCAAACTCTTGATGATATATTGTGCAATAGGAACTGGCGTAAAGAACTGCCCAGCCTCCTGTTTTAAACCTGTAGTTAATAAAAGTTCAAAGAAGTCTGAAAGATACTGCTGTCTTTTATTGTATCTAATACGGTAACCTTGTAAAAGTTCAACAACTTCTTTTACTATTTTTGCATTTTCTATAAATGAATCGTGGTCATAAACTTCTTTTATTGCAAAT
>CAJOQX010000159.1 GCA_905236865.1 Candidatus Rifleibacteriota bacterium | reverse complement strand
TTTTTCCATCTGATTTTTACTAAGCTTTAAAAGTTCATCGCTGTCATGAAAACTTCTGAACTGGGTTTTCCCTTTATAAATATAGTCTTTTCCTTCGCCTAAATCAAAATACAGAATATTTATAGAAATTACTTTAACTACTTTGGAATAGTCATCACCCATGTCAAGATGTTCACATATTGTTTTTGAAGTAGCGTAAAGAACTCTGTGAAAGAAATTCCATTCGGTGTGAGTTTGAATTTCGATTATTATAAATTCGCCTTTAGAGTTTTTAACTTTAATATCGACCCTGTTGTATTTGTCGGCTTCGTTATCTTTGTTGCTTTCGCTTTCAAGCACTTCAAGTATTTTTATGTCATCAAAAAGCAGTTCGGAAAGAAAACCTTCCAGAACTTCAAAATTAGCTTTGCTTCTAAGCAGACGTTTAACCGCCCAGTCAAATGAAACTAGCTTTTTTTCAGTAACTTTTGCCATAAAAATACCCTCCAATTATTTTTAATTATAGCATTAAGTTTCATTAGCTTCAATATATTGAAAAAGGGCACAGGGTATAGGGAGGAAGTGAATTGTAGTGTGTTGCTAGAGATCGTTTCTACTAGGCAATACTCTTAATGCCTAGCAAATCTTAGCGGTGTGATTTGTATGTGGTGTGGTTGAGGTGATTGTTTAGGAGAAGATAATCAAGCTATATAAATTTTAAGGTTTACGATAGTTTTCAAAGCATAAGCAAATCAATAACACCTATAAAACCAATCACAACAATCATAACCTAACAATCAGTCAAGGGGTTAGGTGCAGGGTATAGGGAGAAAGGGATTTATATTAGCAATCGTAAGTCTGTGCCATTTCGTCATTGCTACTAGGCTCAAAGAGCCGTGGCAATCCAGTTTTTTATGCTAAGTTTTTAAATGAATTAATTAATTTATAGCTTCTTCATTTATTGTATCTAGATTTAATAGCTATCGCTCACCTTTACTGGTTAGCAACTTAATTAATATTTTTATTTCTATCTAAAAAACTTATTTATGCTTAGTTACTAATAAATAAAAATTATAGCTTTTTTTCGGATTTTTTTTCATCTCAAATTTAACTCTTTCTGCTCCCAAATAAAAAGCACCAATACCTAAATTTTTGTAATCACCACTAAAACAACTAACATCTTTTTCGGGTTTTTCTTTATCTATTTTATCGTTAGTATTTTCCCAACCTGACAAAGCTTTTAAAGTTTCTGTATATACTAAATAATCTTCAAATTTCATACCCTCAATATAAACAGTAATTCTAGACTTATCATCCCAATCAGGGTCTTTTTTTATTATATTAAAAGCTTTTTCATAACCTTTAGGTTGTGGAATTTGAGTTCCAAAAAAAATTCCATCCCAAGGAATTGTATTATTACTTCCACCTTTTGTAGCTTCGTCACAACCTATTAAACATAAACTAAAAAATAGAACTAGTATAAATATATAATTTTTCATTTTTCTCTCCCCATATTAGACTTTAATTCAAAATAATTAATTATAAAATAATAAACAATAAAAAACAAGTTGTTTCATAACAGTCAGAAAAACAATCTATTGAATAAAATTTGTTTTAACTATAAACAAATAACAAAACCGTTCTCTAACTTCGAGTGGCTCGCTTTTACACACCGCCATCCTTGGCGGTAGTAAAAAGGGGAGCAAAATTTGATAAACATCAAACAAAGTCAATATCTATATTATTTTACGATAAATAACTGATTAATTCATTATTTTATTTTAATTTTAAAATGGAAAGTCGAATTAATTAATAATAAAAATTAAATATATATCTTCAAAACGCAGTCTTGGCCACCACGCAAATGGCTTTCGACAATATCTATTTTTACTGGTTTGCCGAAAAACTCGCTCCATGTAGCGATATTACTTTTTTAAGTTGTTTTAACAATAAACTCTTTCAAAATCAACACTTTCCACGTCTTTGTAATTATGATGTGCAAAAGATAAATTTAAATCTGTACATAGAGCATAATCTCTTTAACTTTTGATTTGACTTTTTAGTGTTATTTGCAAAATTTTTCATATTTGAAGTAATATATGAAAAAGAAAGGGAAATTGAAAATGAAAAAAGTATTTTTTATAGCTCTATTATTTGTAATCGTA
>CAJOQX010000158.1 GCA_905236865.1 Candidatus Rifleibacteriota bacterium | reverse complement strand
GTTAAGAGTTTCAGTACCCCTAAGTTTAGAAGAATCCCAAGCACAACCCATGACTAAATTTCCGCCATCTTTACACCACTGACTAAGACTTTCTGCTTCATTTTCCAAATATTTAAGACTTGGGTCGGGAAGAATTACGGTTCCAAACTTCTTTAGCATACTAGGTTTCAGCAAATTCAAAGTGTAGTAAACCTTTAAGCCACATTTGGTCAAATGCTTTTCAAAAGTTTTCATCTTATCACTAGAAGCGTTACCATGAGCTGCGTCAATCAAAACATTTATGTTTTTTTCTGTTCCTAATGCTTCATAGTGCATTGGAACAATTTTTGATGGAATACGCTTATTTGGGTTGTTACCTGTTACCCAGCACATTGCGTTGTATGCTAGCTGTGGGTGGGAATAACAGAAAGAATCATAACTATCGTGAAGTTTCTTGCCCTTTGCCCCTTTTGTTCTTTCACTGCCTGTGCCATCATCGAAAGGAGAACTGTCGCCAATAGCAAAAACTCTACCTTTGCCGTATTCAGAGACAACTATATAAGGTGATTTTGTTGTGGAACTATAAACTAGACCTTCTGCTTTTGCGTCGGGAGCATCAAAAACATCGTAAGTTCCGCCAGCCCAAACTCCAACAGCTCTAAAACCATACATTGCAGGGTGTTTCTTGTTTACTTTTCCTGCTAACGGAGCTTCATAAAGAATAATATCTTTCTGAATCTTAAATCCAAAAGTAGGAGTAAAAGTATTGAATATTCTTACAGAATCCCAACCGTTTTTGTTTCTATCAGAATGGTCGTGGTCGCCAATAATAAACAATCCACCACCATTTTTAACAAAATCAACAAAAAGTTTGGTTTCTTCTTCTGTGTATGGATTATTTGGTTCCGCAAGAATGATAGCTTTATAATCTTCTTTTTTTAATAATTCTTCTGTAAAAATGCCTTTTTCAGACTTCTGGCTCAAATCATCTATTTCAAAACCGTTAGCTTTTAGCATATCAGCCATTTCTGAATAAGCCCCATCTGTGACCCAATCAGCATTTTCGGCAGTCTGTCCATGAGTGTCATCATATATGGCTTTTATAGCATAAGCGTTACTGCAAAAAAAAGCAAAACATAATGTAAGATAGAAAACAAAACTTTTTCTCATTGTTCTTTCCCTTTTATTAAAACTTTGCAACCAATTGTTTGATTGCAACTAATTGTTTAATTAAATCTCTCAATTGGTCTAAAGGTAAAATATTATCTGCATCAGAAGGAGATTTTTCTGGTTCTGGATGAACTTCTAAAAACAAACCGTCAACAGCACCAGTTGCCATTGCAGCTCTAGCCAACGTAGCAATATATTCACGCTGACCGCCAGTTTTTGAACCTCCAGAGCTTGGAAGTTGCAATGAATGTGTTGCATCATAGATTACTCCATCGCAATATTCTTTCATAATAGGGAAAGAACGCATATCTACGACTAAATTACCATAGCCGAAAGATGCACCACGTTCAGTTAAAAAAACTTCACTTGTTTTAGAAATACATTTAACTTTCTCAACAAGATGTTTAGTAGCCCATGGCGACAAAAACTGACCTTTCTTTATATTTACAGCTTTACCCGTTCGTGCTGCCGCTTCAGTTAAATCAGTTTGTCGACATAAAAAAGCAGGAATCTGTAATATATCACAAACTTGTGCAGCTAATTGTACTTGAAATGGTTCATGAATATCGGTAAGAATAGGTAAACCAGTTTTGCTTTTTACATTAGCTAATATTTCTAAGCCCTTTTCTAAGCCAGGTCCTCGGAAAGAATCACCAGATGTTCGATTTGCTTTATCATAGCTTGCCTTAAAAACTACAGGAATATTAAAGTCTTCTCCTATTTTCTTTATCGTTTCAGCTATTTCCATACAAAGTTCTTCGGTTTGTATTACACAAGGACCAGCAATTAGGAAAAATGGAGCATTAGTAGAAACACTTTTTAAAGAAAAAGTCATTGAATATTCCTCCAAATAAAAAAAATCGAGGCGACTGGACTCGAACCAGCGACCTCATGGTCCCGAACCATGCGCACTACCAACTGTGCTACGCCTCGTTAGTAAGCTTATAATAACAGTTTATAGGGAAAAAATCAATAGTTTATAAACCTGTTTTTGTAGTAAACTTTACACTTTAATAAAGTACAATGATTAAAAATAATTTATCACTTTCAGTAAAATAGATAAGTTCTCACACCAACTATAGCATAAAGCTATATTTGCTTATTAATTCTCACAGAAACTATAAATAAATATTACTCTTTCTTTTCTGTAGCACTAGCAGAAAGCTTTATTGTTCCATTATTTGCATTTCCACTGCTAACTAACTGTGCAATAAAAGGAGTCATAATAGTCATATTATAGCTAGCAGATATTGTTACAGAATCTTGATCATTTCCTATTCCTGTTGCAGACCAGTTTATTTCATCGTAATCGCTCTCTTTCATAATAGGCGAACGAGATTCCCAAAAAACTTCCTGAACTTTAGACAAAGGAGTATGGGTAGTTGGAAGATGTACATTTCTAGCTATAAGCTGATTACTTCTTTTGCTTGCTAAACGAGCAGCTTGTACACATTGGTGATTTAAAGAAGACCAACAATGAAGAGCCATTCCAAAATCTATAATTCCAATTACAACTAATAGAAAAATAGGGAGCACCAAAGCCATTTCTACTAAGGCTTGCCCTTTTTTGTTTTTTAATTGTTTCTTTAACATTATTTAAATCCTCGTTAAGTCATTAACAGTTCTTACTTACTGACTTAAAACAGTATTAGGAACTTTGTAAGTCGCCTGTGTCCTCAACACAATATAATCATTCCCCGTAACAGAATTTATAGCTGTCTGATAAAATGGAGTATAAGTTTTTGAATTATATTCTAGTGATATACGCTTCATGCTACTTCCATCACTCATATTTATAGTCGAAATATTAGCAGTATAAATACCAGGATGACTCCAACTAACAGGTGAAGAAGAATAAGAACTAATGAAACTGCGTATCTGTTCATCGCTCAAATTTTGCTCTGCTCCTGTCTGTGCGGCATCATTCGCAACCTGTTCCAAAGCAAGCATATTATAAAATGCAAAACCAAAGTCAACAATACCACCTACAATTACTAATAGAAAAACAGGAAACAAAATAGCCATTTCGACAATTGCCTGACCTTTTTTCTTTGTTTTTCTCATTTTAAACTCCTAGTTTAGTATTTCGTTTGGCTTTACCAAATAACCAATAAACTTACCTCTAATCTGACCTAGAGTCGGTTTGCCTAGAGTTCCATCATCGCCGTTCTTAAAATCATCGCCTATTCGCTTATAATCAGATTCTTTAAGAAGTTCAAATTCCGCAAATCCAATTATTTTCACTGAATCTTCAATATTATTATTTGAATTATCACTATTTGAATTTCTTAAATTATATATCGGAAGCATATTTGCTGTTGTATTATATTTTTTTGCTGTCTCTTCTGTAACTTCACCAACAGGAACAATTACTCTAATTTGAAACTTTCCATCATTGGAAAATCTCTTTTCTATAGATTCTTTTGTTTCATTGGCAAATCCTTTACACAAAAGACCAACCTTATCATTCAAATTAATTGTTTTAGTATAACCATAAGTTAAATCTTTTTTATATTCTTCACTGCTAATCAAACCAAAACCAGAAAAGTCTGTTATGCCTTGACAAAGTAATGAAGACTCAGAAATCTGACCTGGTTTAATAATATATTCTTTTCCTTCAATAAAACCACCATTTTTAGAGAAAAATTGGAACGACAAATTATTGTTTTGATTCCATTTTGTGATTCCATGAGGCATTATTATAGGAATAATATCAGAGGTTCCAGCTTCTTCGGAGCTTCTACCCGCCGAAACAGTTGTAGAATCAACTTCTATCATTCTTGCAAAAAAGACACCAACATGACTTTTAGCCGCTAATTGTAAATCTCTGTCGTCTTTGATAGTCAAAAACAAACGGTTTTCACCTTCTTCAGAAAAACCATTGTATTTCATAACTTCCACAATATGTTTTTTTATTTCTTCTTTATTTTCATCGGTTAGAACAGGATTTGTAGCTCTGATTTTCAAAAGTCTGTCATTACCTGCAAGCCAAGCAGCATTAACAGCGGTTTGCAAATCATTTTTTTTGTAATAAAGATAACCAATATCTACTACTATTGCTGTAATCCCTATTATGAGGGTAGAGACAAAAGCCGTCAAAACAAGAATAGCACCTTTTTTTGATTTACAAGAGAGGTTCATTTGCTTTCTCCTTTTTTATATGAAGAAAGATATTCTGGTGCTTTGTATGCCGCATTTGCATAGAGTTTTATATATTGAGTTCCGTTTGTAGCTTTATACATTATCTTATAGAAAGGAGTGTAAGCAGGACAGTCATAAGAAATAGCTACTCTATATATTTTTCCACCTGTTTCCATTTCTTTAGGTTCTGAAGGATAAACCGAAAAACTACCATCCCACCATTTGGGTTTCTGCGAATTAGCATATTGAGAAGTCTGCAAAGTATTAGCAGAATTATATGCTGCATATTTTGCTGTATTATTCACAATCTGTTGAAGCGTAAGATTGTTATAAAAAGCAAAACCAAAATCAATTATTCCGCCTATAACTATTAATAAGAAAAAAGGGAATACTAGTGCTAATTCAACTAGAGCTTGCCCTTTACGTTTCTTCATTAAAAAAACTCCAATAAATAAAAAATATATATTCAATTTATAGTGTACACCAAAATAGAGTTTTAAGCAACTTTTTCAAAGTATATTTTGAAACGAATGGTTTCTTGATTTGTGATAAATAGTTTTATTTGTATTTAGAAACAAACTTAAAAAAGGAAAAAATAAATAAAATAACCTATGGTATTAAAAATACCATAGGTTATTTCTGCAGTGTATTTACTTATAAATTAATGTTTATTTAACGCCTAAAGTAGCTACCATAACAGCTTTTATTGTATGCAAACGATTTTCGGCTTCATCGAAAACTTTAGAATTTTTGCTTTCAAACACTTCGTCTGTAACTTCCATTGCACCTATATCTTTAGACATTGTAGTATCATTGTTATGGAAAGCTGGCAAACAATGTAAGAATATTGGGTTTTCTTTGCCTGTCTTCTTTATCATTGCCATATTGACCTGATATGGTTTCAAAAGTTTAATTCTAGCCTGCATTTGAGCTTCTTCACCCATACTTGCCCAAACATCAGTATAAAGAACATCAGCATCTTTTACGCCTTTAGCCACATTATCTGTAATTGTGATTTTTCCACCTGTTTCTTTACAAATAGCTTTAACAGTATCAACTAATTCTTTTTCAGGATGCAAAGACTTTGGAGCAACTATTCTGCAATCTAATCCCATTTTGGCACAGCCAATCATAAGAGAATTTGCCATATTATTGCGGCCATCTCCAACGAATGCAAAAACTATTCCCTTCAAGTAACCATAATGTTCTTCAATAGTCATAAGGTCTGCTAAAACTTGAGTTGGGTGGAATTTATCGGTGAGTCCGTTCCAAACAGGAACTCCAGCATATTTTGCAAGCTGTTCAACTGTTTCATGTTTGAAACCTCTAAATTGTATTCCGTCAAACATTCTGCCTAAAACTCTCGCAGTATCTGCGACTGTTTCTTTCTTGCCAAGTTGAATGTCGTCTTTTCCTAAATATTCTGCATGAGCACCTTCATCAGAAGCAGCAACAACAAAAGCACATCTAGTTCTAGTAGAAGCTTTTTCAAATATTAGAGCTATGTTTTTACCTTCAAGATTTCTTGGCTTGATTCCTGCTTGTTTTAATCTTTTTAATTCTTTTGCCAAATCAAGCATATATCTGATTTCTTCAGGAGTAAAATCTTTAAGAGTTAAAAAGTTTCGTCCAATCAAATTCATTGCCATATATTATTCATTCCTTCCTAATTAAAAACCTAATACTCATATTTAATTACTAAATAAAATCAAAGTCAAGTAGAGGTTTATTATCAATTAAGAATTAAGAATTAAGAATGAGAATTGAGATTTGAGATTTGAGAATTATCTAATTTGACTTTTTAATTACTTATGATAAAATAACGGCGGAAAAACAATCAGCATTTAAGTTTATTATAAACTATATGCTGAAAAATTATACTTTTGTTATTATTGTTAGTTTATAGAGGTTAGAGATAAGAGATTAGAGATAAGGGGAATGTTTGGGTTTTAAATTACAGAATTATTCTAAATATTTCGATTGTTTGAGAACAAAACAATTCCCTAAACTTTAACCTCTTATCCCTATTCTCTATAGTAAAAACAATTGTAGCAAAATATAGACTATTAAATTTTTAAGATAATTAGCTCTACAAACAAGGAGAATAAAATGACACAAACAGCTAGACTTCCATACAAAGTAAAAGACTTGGAACTTGCCGTTCTCGGTAGAAAAGAAATAGAAATTTCTGAACATGAAATGCCAGGTTTGATGGCTCTTCGTGAAAAATATGGCGATAAGAAACCTTTAAAAGGTGCTAGAATTATGGGTTCTCTTCACATGACTGTTCAAACAGCCTGTTTGATAGAAACTCTCGTTGCTCTTGGTGCTGAAGTTAGATGGTGTAGTTGCAATATTTTCTCTACTCAAGATACTGCCGCCGCTGCAATAGCAAAAGCTGGCGTTTCTGTTTTTGCTTGGAAGGGTGAAAGCCTTGAAGAATACTGGTGGTGCACTAACGAAGCATTGACTTGGCCTGATGGAAAAGGTCCAGATATGATAGTAGACGATGGTGGCGATGCTACTCTAATGATTCACTTAGGCGTTGCCGCTGAAAAAGACCCGAGTATATTAGACAAGAAGCCAGAAGGCGAAGATGAAGCCGAACTTCTTAAATTCCTAAAGAAGAGCATTAAAGAAAATCCAAACAAGTGGACAGAAATAGCTAAACACGTAAAAGGCGTTAGCGAAGAAACCACAACAGGCGTTCACAGACTTTATAAAATGCTTGAAAACAAAGAACTATTGTTCCCAGCTATAAACGTAAACGATTCTGTTACCAAATCTAAATTCGACAACCTTTATGGTTGCCGTGAAAGTTTGGCAGATGGAATTAAACGTGCTACAGACGTTATGATAGCAGGTAAAGTTGTTTGTGTTTGCGGTTACGGCGATGTTGGTAAGGGTTGTGCTGCTAGTATGAGAGGCTTTGGAGCTCGTGTTATTGTTACCGAAATAGACCCAATCTGTGCTTTACAAGCTGCTATGGCTGGTTTTGAAGTTAAGACTGTTGAAGATACTCTAGGAACTGCTGATATTTACGTTACTACTACTGGTAATCGTGACATCATCACTGCTGAACACTGTGCTAAGATGAAAGATCAGGCAATAGTCTGCAATATCGGTCACTTCGATAACGAAATTCAGATGGCAAGAATCACTACATGGCCTGGAATTGTTCGCACTAATATTAAGCCACAGTATGACAAGTGGACTTATCCTGATGGTCACAGCATTTACATTCTTGCTGAAGGTCGTCTTGTAAACCTCGGTTGTGCTACTGGTCACGCTTCATTTGTTATGAGCAACTCTTTTACTAATCAGACTCTTGCTCAACTCCATATTTGGCAGAATAAGCTAGATGTAAATGTTTATATTCTTCCAAAAGAACTTGATGAAGAAGTTGCTAGACTGCATCTTGCTAAGATTGGCGTAAAACTTACAAAACTCACACAAGCACAGGCTGATTATATCGGCGTCAAAGTTGAAGGTCCTTATAAGGCTGAAAACTATCGCTATTAATAAGATAGAAGATAGAAGATAAAAGATAAAAGATAAAAGAATGAAAATATATTTTTTTTCAATCTTATGTCTTTTTGTTTGTTTATTGTTTTAATTATAGTCGTCATTAACAAAAATAATGAGAGCCTTTCGGCTCTCATTATTAAAGACTATTTCATCGATTTAAGTCAATCTATCAAAAACTACCGAAGTCTAGACTCATTCTTGGACCAGAACCCCACATACCTTCACTGAAAGTATGTCTTTTAAATCTGATTTCAGGGAATAGATTCATTTTAACACCATCTATGGTAACATTAGAAATAGATATTTTATAAGTTTTGTCATATTCTATTGCATATTCATTATCTGCACCATTAGTTGTACCATAAGCCCCTTGATTTGTTGCTGTTATTTCACCCAATACTAATGTTTTTGTTCTGCTTGAATATACAACTTGATCTCCCCATATATAATATTCATCTGCAAAATGCTTTCTCGTAGAGGTTATATTATCATTACCACAATACAAACTAATTGCATTTTTGATAATTTCCCATTCATCATCAGTGAAACGATATCTTTTCCCATCATGACCATTATAAGCAAAGGTTGCTCTTATATCAAAATGAGGATTTCTACCTGTTTCCATTGGATTAGCATCTTCAGCAACACCATCTTCGCCATTTACACAATCATACCCACATACTATATTCAATGTAAGTTCTCCTAGAGTAGTGAATGACTTAGAATCACCAGTTGTAGCTATTTCATCAGAACTTACATTAAGAGTATAATTAGTGTTTGGAGTCAATTCATTTAAACCTAGAGTCAGAACATTGTTGTTCCAAGTAGCGGTAGCAACCTTATTAATTGATACAGCATTTACAATCGCAGCTTTTAAAGCAGTTGTTAATTCATAATCAGTTGTTACAGTAACTTTGAATTTTGGATTTAATCTGTATAATTGATAATCGTCCTCTTCTTCATACCCATACATTAAATCACCATAACCATCATAATCATCGTCTTCTTCATAATCATGACTAGTATCATATTCAGCTATGACATTTTTATATCCACCATCAGTATAATCAGCTATTGCGAAGCTTATCGTTCCAATAGTTGTGAAAGACAAATTGCTGAATGGATTAAT
>CAJOQX010000157.1 GCA_905236865.1 Candidatus Rifleibacteriota bacterium | reverse complement strand
CAGTTCGGCGGTATGAACGGCAATAATCAGCAACAAAGCAATATGCCTCCACAATTTGGTGGTAACAATCAGGAATTTGGCAGTCAACAGTTCGGCAATATGAATGGAAACAACCAGCAACATGGCAATATGCCACCACAGTTTGGCGGTATGAACAGCAACGACCAGCAACAAGGCGGTATGCCTCCACAAATGGGTGGTAGAGATATAAATATTCTTGACGGTTTTGATTTCGGAAGAAGACCCGAAGATTTTGAACAAGATTCCGAAGATGATTCCAACAACAATAATAACGATATAATTTCTAGCTCAAATGCAACAAAACTCTATGATGTGAATGGAAACGAAATAAAATCTGGATCAGCTTCTGTTAATTTCAACGGTTTAAACAAATCAATATACGCTGCATATTTAATAAATGGTGTTGAAGTAGAAATTGCTTCTGGCACTTATGCTTCAAAATCTAATTTTTCAAATCAAGTTGTTTTTCTTGTAGTAAATGGTGGAAAACTTACCATCGAAGGCGATTATTCAAAACCTGTAATAATAAACAAAGAAGGTTCAGCAGCTTCTAATGGGCAAGTGAACGATAACTACAATTTCTATGGAATAAACAGTGCAATAGTTGTTGCAGGTGAAGAATCAACTGCTGAAATAAAATATGCTACAATTAATACCTCTGCAAACGGCTCTAATGCAGTAGTTTCAACAGCAAATGCCAATGTAACTATTTCTGATTCCACAATACAAACTACAGGTTCAGCAGGTTCTAGAGGCCTTCACGCTACTTACGGTGGCACAATCAATGCCAACAATGTAAACATATCTACTCAAGGTGGCTCAAGTGCAGCTCTTGCAACCGACAGAGGCAGCGGAACAATTAATGCTGAAAATATGACTCTTGAAACAAACTCCGCTGGAAGTCCATTGGTTTATTCAACAGGATTAATTAACGTAACCTCTTCTAAAGGCACAGCAAATGGGGCACAGATGGTTGTGGTAGAAGGTGGTAGTTCTGCTACAATTACAGAATGTGAATTTTCTTGTTCTGGTAATGGAAACCGCAGCGGCACATCTGAAAGCGATTCTGATAATCACGTTATTGACGCTGCTGGTATATTTATTTATCAGAGTTTCTCTGGTGATTCCAGTATAGGAACCGACTATTTTACGGCTGTAGATTCTACTTTTACCATTAAAGAATCTGATATTCCAATGTTCTTTATTACTAACATTACAGCCAAGATTAATCTTAGTGGAAATACTTTTGACTATTCGTCAGATTATTTTATTGTTGCAGAAGAAACTGACCAATGGGGAAAAGTTGGTTCAAATGGTGGAAAAGCAACTTTGACTTTAACAAATCAGAATTTATCTGGTGAAAAAGCCTTTGTTGGTAAATCTTCCAGTTATTTAAATACAAATTCTTCAAGTGGTAATTCTGGTTTAACAATCGAAAACGGTACTTGGTAATTATTTATTGGTTATGATTGTTGATGATTATCTCAACAATCATAACCACATGCTTTATATTCAACACATAACAAAGTTATATCATCAGACTGTTCAGCACCATTAGCAAAAGTTTTTAATTCGTCATATACTGCTTGAATTATATCTTTTGGTTTATTGGTGCTATTTTTATTAACAAAGTCTTTAAATCTAATATCACCGAAAAATTCTGATTTATCGTTTTTACATTCGGTAACACCGTCTGTATAGAGTAACATCTTGTCAGAAGATTTCATTTGTATTTCACCGATTTTATATTCGTAATCTTCGATAACACCTAATACTACACCAGATTTCATATCAATGTATTCGATGCTATTTTCATTAAATAAAAGAGGAAGATTATGCCCTGCATTTACATATTTTAAAAGACCTGTTTCCAAATCAAGAACCCCAATAAAAGCAGTAATAAACATATTCGTTTCATCGTTTCCACAAATAAGATTGTTTGTTTTATTGAAAACCTCGTCGATGCTTAACCCCATAAAGACATAACTTCTAATCAAAGTTTTAGCCACCGCCATAAGCATTGCTGCTGGAACGCCTTTTCCAGAAACATCTGCAATTGCAACAACAAGATGCTTTTCATCTTGCATAAAGAAGTCATAAAAATCACCGCCGACTTCTTTTGCAGTATGCATTTCCCCATAAATAAAAAATTCTTTGCGATTATTAAATTTGTCAAAATTTTTAGGTATCATATTGGTTTGAATACCCTTTGCAAGCTCTAATTCCTCAGAAACCCTCTTGTTATATTTTAAGGAATCGACCATGCGATTCACAGCGTCTTCCACATCTTTTAAAGTTCCTTTATCTGAAAGTTTTAAGGGTTCATTTGGGAAAACGCCGTTGTCGATTTTTGAAATATATTTTATTGTTTTTCTAAGGTTATTTGTATGAAGTGAAACTAGCACAGCAAGGCTAGTTGCAATTATTATGACAATTATCAAGACTCCAAATGCTACATGAATACCTATTCTTTCTATGGCAAGATGTTCATCATTAAAAGTTCTAGTAACTGTAACAATAGCAATAATTTCATTTGTTGCCAAATCTAAAACTGATCTAGCTCTCATAACTCTCTTTACTATTTTTCCATTATCTAAATAATCATAAGGAAAAGAAAAAGCCCCCTCTTTTTCTATAATATCAGCTCTCTCTTTGGAGATTTTTCTGCCTATATAACTTTTGCTAGAGTTTTTCCCCATAGAATCACAAACACAAATATAATGACCTTCGTTATATCCACCCATCAAATCGGTTGTATCTTCTCGCCATCCTAATCCAGCGTCAGAACATCGCATATAAACGAAACAATTAGCACCTGTAACTGCGGTATAATTTTTAAATAAATCCTGATTAGCTTTTACTTTTGTGCCATCACCTAAACAAATATTACCAGCATAAAGACAGCCATCTTTTATGTAATAACGAGCCTTACCAATTATTTCACGCAAATAACGCAAGTCAGAATCTTCTAGAATCGAAAACAACGTTTTTTCTTGTATTCCAATTGCGTTAAAAAGCAAATAGCCAACGAAAAACAAAGATATAACGCAGGCTACAAGCAAATATATAATTATACTAAAATAATTTTTTTTAGAAAGTTTTGATTTTAAAGACATTTTTTGTTTTAGTTTTTAAATTATAAAATATTATACCAAACTAACTTTTGAGCTTCAATTTTTTGACCAAGATAAGTGCTAAATATTTTTGTTGTTGATGAAATATGGGTAACAAAATTAGAGTAAACTTTGATTGTAGATGGTTTTTAGTTTTATAGGTAAGTAAATTGAGAATATATTAACTATTCTTAACCTTGCTTAATATTTATTTTACACCTTTTTTACTTAATAAATGTTATAAATAATTATATGTAGTAATAACAAGGAGAAACAACTCTTATGGCTAAAAACAACTTAAAAAAATATTTTGTTTTACTGGTTCTACTGGGTTTATCAATTGGACTTAGTATTGCACAAGAACAACCAGAGTTTGATAATCAAGAAATGATGCCACCACCTGAATTTCAAGAAGGTTCAGATATGGAAAGAATGGGACCACCGCCTG
>CAJOQX010000156.1 GCA_905236865.1 Candidatus Rifleibacteriota bacterium | reverse complement strand
GGTTCTACTGGTGAAGTTATGTTTGGTAAAGTTCCAACTATGGAACCAAGCCTTGCTGGTGACTTCGGTCAGATTATGAAATGGGCTGATGAAATTCGCCAAATAGATGTTAGAACTAACGCTGATTCACCAAAAGACGCAAAAGTTGCTCGTAAGTTTGGTGCTCAGGGTATTGGTCTTTGCAGAACTGAACACATGTTCTTCGATGGCGAAAGAATTAAACATATTCGTGAAATGATTCTCGCTGATAATGTTGAAGGTCGCCGCAAAGCTCTTGAAAAACTTCTCAAGTTCCAGACAGAAGACTTTGAAGGTATCTTTGAAGCAATGGATGGTTATCCTGTAACTATCAGAACTCTTGACCCACCACTGCATGAATTTGTTCCAAATGAACCAGAAAATCAAGCTCTAATGGCTAAAGAAATGGGTATTTCTGTAGAAAAAGTTAAAGCCAAAGTAGACTCTTTACATGAAGCTAACCCAATGCTTGGTCACAGAGGTTGCCGCTTAGGTATTACTTATCCTGAAATTACAGAAATGCAAGCTACAGCTATTTTTACAGCTGCTTGTAAGTTGACTAAGAAGGGTGTAGAAGTATATCCAGAAGTTATGATTCCATTAGTTGGAACTATTCAAGAACTTCGCAATCAGAAAGCAATTGTTAAGAATGTTGCTGAAAAGCTAATAAAAGAATATGGCGTTGAAGGCAAACTTCACTATAAGATTGGTACTATGATTGAAATTCCACGTGCTGCAATAACTGCTGATCAGATTGCTCAAGAAGCAGAATTTTTCAGCTTTGGTACTAACGACCTTACCCAAATGACTTTCGGTTATAGCCGTGACGACATCGCTTCATTCGTTCCAGAATATCTTGACAAGAAGATTTTGAAGAATGACCCATTCCAAGTTCTTGATCAGGAAGGTGTTGGACAGTTAGTAAGATGGGGTATTGAACGTGGTAGAACTACTAGACCAGAATTAAAAGTCGGTATTTGTGGTGAACATGGTGGTGAACCTTCTTCTGTTAAATTTGTAGCCAAACTTGGTTTTGACTATGTAAGCTGTTCTCCCTTCAGAGTTCCGATAGCTAGACTTGCTGCAGCTCAAGGTGCAGTAGAATCTGCTAAAGAACGTGAAGAAAACCTCAAGAAACAAAATCACACACCAATCAGAGCTAAAGCTTCTGAAATCGAAGAATAAGGAATAGTTAAAATGAATTCTCCTAGACGACAATCTCGTGAAATAGCACTAAAAGCCCTTTATCAGGCAGAAGTAAATGGTAGTGATTTTTTAGAAAGTCTAAATCAACTAGTAATAGATGTTCTTTTTGCTCCTGCTGTAGAGACTGTCGTTAGAGAATTTCTAAAAACTACAAAAGCAACAGAAATATTGTCTGGCAAAGTCGAGGAGTTTATCCCCGACTTTGTAGACTTTATTTCTCCAAGAATACATGATGAACCTAATGATTTAAAATTACACATAAAAAAAGTTTTAGAACAGCATTTTGCTGGTGTAACTGTAAACGAAAGTTTTCAACCTGAATTGCAAGGACTCTTAGATTTGTTAATTAAGAGGATGAATAAGCAAATAGTAATTGAAAAATTTGCTCAAGATATAATCAATAATATAGTTGAAAATAATAACTTTATAGAAGAAATTATTGAAAAAACAGCAAATAACTGGTCTTTACAGAGAATGGCGACAATAGATAGGAATATTCTAAAAATATCTGTTTGTGAGTTTTTTTATTTTCCTTCTATACCTGTGAAAGCTACAATTAATGAAGCTATTGAATTGGCAAAGAAATATTCAACAGATAGAAGTTATGAGTTTGTGAATGGAATACTTGACAAAATTAGTAAAGAAAATAAATTAATAAAAACAACTAACAAACCGGCAAAGGAGACTGATGCTGGTATTAATTAAATAATATGGCATTTTAAAGAAAAATGGCTTTTCAATCATTATTAGTAAACAAAAATGGTAATTCCAAAAGAAATTTATTATTCTTTGGATTCGTACTTGGTATTGTTTTGACTATTGTTTTTTGGATTATATGTGTTTTGACAATAGGCATAAAATCCGAACAGCAGATGAAATTTTTTATCGGGCTTTTTGTTTTTTTAATAATATCCACTAGTGCAATATGTTGGTTTGGGTTTCAAATATTAGGTGGAATTGTTAATTTTATTTTATCTGAGGTTTCATCTAAGGTTGGATTAAAAGCTGAAGCAGTTAATCCAAGTAAAGCAATTTTAAAAAGCGGTTTAGATCGTTTTGAACAAATATTTAAATTGATACTCTCTGTTTTGAAGAGAGTTCTTCTTATTTCATTAAGATTAGAAGATGCTTCTTCTGATTTAGATAAAACAGCTCAAACTAGTTCGCAAGTAATAAAAGAAATTGTTGATGGTGTAGGTATTATCAATCAAAAACAGATTGATAATGCAAATAACCTTAGAGAAACTATATCTTCTCTTGAGAATAGTTTTAGCTTAACTAAAGATATAAGTTCCAAGTTAATAATTGCTAAAGAAGATAGTCAGATAGTATCAGAAGTTGCTTCTGATACACAGGTTTCGGTAAAAGAAGCTGTTCAGAAGATGCTAAAGATAAAAGAATTAACAGATGGCTCAGCTTCTTTAGTAAATGCCTTGAATGATAGTTCTAAACAAATTGGAACAATTTTGACTGAAATTGCAAATATTGCAGAACAAACAAATCTTCTTGCTTTGAATGCCGCTATTGAAGCTGCTAGAGCAGGTGATCAGGGTAGGGGTTTTGCTGTTGTTGCTGAAGAAGTTAGAAAACTTGCTCGTGGTTCTGCTGAATCATCAAAAAAGATTAACTTATTAATTAATGATATTTTAATTAAAACTGAAAATGCAGCAGAGATGATGCAGAATAATACTATTCAAGTTAATCAGGGTATGCAAGTTGTTAATGCTGTTGAAATTAGTTTGGGTTCAATGGTTCAAACTACAAATCAACTAAATAGTATAATAAAAGATATAAGTACTTCAGCAGAAAGACAGAGTAATACTTCTGATATTATGTACCAGAAGGTAAATACAATATCTAAAATTACTGATGATATTTCTTCACAAATTCAGAATGTTGCAAATACAGCATTAAGTAAGACTGTTATAGTGGATCAAACTAGTAGTTCCGCAAAAGAGTTGCGAACTCTTTCAGATGTTTTTCAAAATGCTTTGGTTCCGTTTGATTTCCATGTTGAAGGTGCTAACAAACGTTCGGCTATTAGAACAGAAACTCGTATCCCTTGTAAGTTTAAAATATTGTTATCAGGTGAACTGGTTGATGGTTCTTTGACTAGTAATGATTTTGAAATGAGAGGAGTTATAATTAATCTCTCTACTGGTGGTTGTGTTGTAGAAACCAATGAAGAAGTCGAACAGGGAAAATATATGGCTTTGGCTTTTCAAATCGGAAGTAATTTTATACAGGGATTACAAGGACGTTTGGTAAGGTTGAAGATTTCTAACAATGCTTCGTCATCTAATGAAACCACATTAGAAAATGAAATAATGAACAATAATAGAAGTAATTTATTGAAAGAATGTGTTATTTCTTTCAACAATATTGGAAGAGAACATGAAAAACTTATTGTTGATTATGTTATGAATGCACAAAAACAATTTGAAAGCAATCTAGGTTTAATAGAATAAGTTAGGAAAAATATGGGTCGCTTAGAAAAAAAATTATTAGGTCAATCTTTATTGCAGGAAGGATTAGCAACCCCAGAACAGTTGAAGCTTGTTCTTCAAGAACAAAAGAAAACAAGTAATACATTAGGTTATACTTTAATCCAACAAAAAATTCTTACTGAACAGCAACTTTTAGATTTTTTAGTTAATAAGTGTGGTTTTAGTTATGCAAATCTTCGTAATTATGTTATTGACCCTGCAATAGTTAAATTGATTCCAGAGAATATAGCGAGAAAATATCATTGCATAGCTATTTTAAGAGTAAAAGGGCAACTTACTGTTGCAATGTTAGACCCACTAGATAGTTTTGTTATAGAGAATCTTGAATATCAAACAACTTGTAAAATAAAACCTCTAGTTTCTCCGTTGAGCGAAATTGAAAATGCTTTAAATGAGTTTTATTCTGCAAATGCCACTTCAACTAATTTGGCGACACATTTAAAAAAAGCAGATACGTCTAATAATTCTAATGTAGCTACAACTATTGCAGATTTCGCAAAAAATATTCAAGGTGTTGGTGAAAAGAAATTTGGTGATGGTGTTGTAGATTTAAATGCTATAAATGCTGGGGATAAAGCCAGTGTAATTCAGCTTGTTAATCTTATCATAGCAAGAGCAATAAAAGAAAAAGCTTCAGATATACATATAGAACCTGATGAAACTTGTTTAAGGACACGTTTTAGAATAGATGGTATGCTTCAGGAAGTTATGACATTGCCGCCTAACTTTGAAGCTGCAACTGTTTCACGATGTAAAGTAATGGCAGAACTTGATATTGCTGAAAAACGTATTCCGCAAGACGGTCGTATAAAACTGCAAATGGGGAATAAAGAAATCGATCTTCGTGTATCTACTTATCCTACTTTGCGTGGTGAAAAAGTAGTTATGAGAATTTTAGACAAGAGCAGTGTTGTTTATGGTCTTGAAGATTTAGGGTTCTCAGATGATACTTTACAGAATTTTTCAAAACTAATAGTAAAACCAAATGGAATAATATTAGTTACTGGACCGACAGGAAGTGGTAAAACTTCTACTCTTTATGCAGCTTTGCAATGCATAAAAGACCCAACAATTAATATTGTGACAATCGAAGATCCTGTTGAATATCAATTAGCTGGTATAAATCAAGGACAAATCAATCCAAAAGCTGGTTTTAATTTTGCGGGTGGTTTACGTTCAATTTTAAGACAAGATCCTGATGTTATTATGGTTGGAGAAATAAGAGATTATGATACTGCTGAAATAGCAATTAGAGCAGCATTAACTGGTCACTTGGTTTTTTCAACATTACACACTAATGATTCGGCTGGAGCAATGACAAGGCTTGTTGATATGGGAGTTGAACCTTTCTTAGTGGCAAGTTCTTTAATTGGTGTAATGGCTCAACGTCTTGTAAGAACAATATGTAATGATTGCAAAGAAGAGTTTATACCTTCTCCTTCGATAATAAAACGTTCAAAACTATTATATCAAGCAGGGAAAACGAAAGTTTACGAAGGTAAGGGATGCGAATTATGTAATCATACTGGCTATAAAGGAAGAACTACTATTACAGAACTTCTTGTACCAAATGAAAGAATAAAAGAGTTGATAGTTGAAAAGTCACCTACAAGTGTTATAAAAAATGAAGCTATGAAGCAAGGTATGAGAACTTTAAGACAAGATGGTCTAGGAAAAGTTCTTAGAGGAATAACTACTTTGTCAGAAGTTATAAGAGTTTCTGCTGATGATGAAATTTAATTTTTATATCTGAAAAAAATAATATAAGTAAAAAAATACCATTAATAATAATTGTTATCAATGGTATTTTTTTACTTATATAAAGTTTAAATTATTAAGATAAGATCATTTTTTTGTTTAGTGTTAGGGTGTTTTTATCGTCTTCGCGAACATAATCAATGGAGTCAACCATCTTCTTAGCCATAAATATTCCTAAACCGCCAATAGTTCTTTGTTCTATATGCTTAGGTATATCTGGATCTTCTTTATACAAAGGATTATATTCAATTCCATTATCTTTAAATACTATTTTTAATATGTTATTATTATTATCGAACATAGCTTTTAAAGAAACTATACCTTTACCATTTTCAGTATTTGTATAAGCGTATTTAGATATGTTAGTGAATATTTCATCTACAGCAATAAATAATTGCTTATTTTGTTTTCCTTGACAGCCTAATTTATCAAAAATAGCTTGAAGCCAATCTTTAACTTTAGAAAAATTTTCTATTATAGATTCTACTGTTAAGCTAGTAAATTCCATAAGATTACCTTTACTCTAAATTTAATAATTCATCAAAACCAGTCATTTCAAAAACATCACGAACACTTTCGTTAATATTTTTAATTACCATTTCACCTTGATTTTCCATTGTACTGTTTAATCCTAAGATAGCTCTTAGACCAGCACTAGAAACATACTCGACTTTTTCAAAATCTATAATTAGTTTCTTAACGTCATTTAAATTGCTGGAAATCTGTGATTCAAAATCTTGTGCTGTTAAGGTATCGATACTACCGCTAACAAATATAGTTAATGTTGAATCTGAATCTAATTTGCCTATATTAATATCCATTTATTTAAACTCCTAAATATTTTAGATTATTGTAATATGATTTATTAATTTAGTCAAATCATATAAAAATAAATCATTTAACTTTGTTCATCTTTATTTGTATTTAAGGATTAATAGCTATTGTAAGAATTAGGATAATATGCTAACCTAAATTACAAATATTAAAGAGAATAGAAAGCTACAAACAAATGAATAAATATTTCTTAGATAAGTATTTAAAAGAAGATATTTCAAAATTACCTTATGCAATACTTGATTTAGAAACAACTGGTTTTAAACCTGGAATTGCAAAAATAACAGAAATTGCTATTATCTTTTATCAAGATGGTAAAGAAGATAGATTTGAAACTTTCGTCAATCCAGAATGTCATATTCCTGATGAAATAACAAATTTAACAAAGATTACAGATGAAATGGTTAAAGATGCACCAACATTTGGTGATTTGGCATCTACTTTATACAAAATGTTAAACAATAGAATCTTTGTATCTCACAATGTTCCTTTTGATTGGGCTTTTTTTGAATATTTTTTTGCTCAGTATCTAGGAATTGATTATAAATCACCATCTTTATGTACACTTAACCTTTCTAGAAAATTACTCAATTTGCCATCAAATAAATTAGAAAATGTAGCAAAATCTTTTGGTTATAGATTAATAGATGCACATAGAGCAATGAATGATACTGAAGCAGTAAAAGTTTTGCTTTTGAATTTTTTTAATATACTAAAAAGTAAAGGAATAAGTACTTATAAAGACCTTTATTCGAGTGGTTATCTGTTTTTAGAAAAACCTCCTCGAAGATAGTTTGAATCTAAATCAACTAAAAGAAATCAAACGGATCAATTTCATCCATACCTTCTTTTTTTGCTTTAGCATTCAGTTCTTCTAAAGATTTACAGCTTCCGAATGTACTTACAACAATAATTAAGTCGATTATAGCATAAATTAACTCTATGCTTCTTTCAGGGAAAGTATATAAAAAAATATCTACTGTAAGTAAAAGCATTATAACCCCAATGAACATACTTAATAGTATTTTGGGGAGAACTACTACTAAGAAAAAAAGCACTGTATTTAACACTTGCTCGCTCCTTATTTACACTATTCTATTACTTTAAACTACTAGCGTCAAGAGTAGTGAAGATATTATTTTTTATTATTTAAATTTCTCCTGTAGCCAATGCTAGTTTAATAGAATCCAATCTAATTTCTTTTGTGTCAGCCCTAGAAAGAAGAATAACTGGGCATTTAGCTCCAATAATCATTCCTCCAGCTCTTGTGTTTCCGTAGTAAAGAATACTTTTCCCTAAAATATTACCAGTATCTATATCTGCACAAAGCATAACATCAGCATTTCCTTCAAATTTCTTTTTTATTTGTTTTATTTTTGCCGCTTTTTCAGATATGACATTATCTAAGCCAAAAGGACCATCAACTATGCAGTCATCTCCAAAAAGACCTTGATCGCTCATTTTAGAAAGAACAGCTGCATCTATACTGCTTTGAATTTTTGTATTAACTATTTCAGCTGCAGATAAAACTCCAACTTTAACTGGATTACAACCAAATTTTTTTGCGATTTTGCAAGCATTTTTTATGATTTCAACTTTATTATCAAGGTTAGGAGAGGGAATCATTCCACCATCAGTTAGAAATCGTAATTTTCCGTTTGTTTCATAAACAAGGACATGAGAAAGAACACTTGAATCTTTGATTCCCGTTTCTGAATTTAATACAGCTTTTAAAAGTATTGGCGTTGATATATTACCTTTCATTAAAGCTTTTGCTCTACCATTTCTAACTAATTCAACTGTTTTAAAAGCAGCTTCTTCAGGGGTTTTAGCATCAATCATCTCTGGTTTAAAATTTGGAGCTATATCATCTATGTAATTTTGCATTTTATCAATATTCCCGACAAATATACAATTGACAAAACCTTGTTTAGAGGCTTCGTAAGCAGCAGTTATACTATCTACTTCTTCGGGCATACATATTGCTAAAGTTACTTTTTTATTCCCAAGCAAATTATCTATATCAGAAAAATTCATTATTAAACCATCCTTGTTTTTTTTGATTATAACTCTTTTAATAAATTATAACTAGATAAATTGAAAATAAATTTTATATCTAAAATTTAAAACCGCTTTTTTACAAGCGGTTTTGATAGAATGATGGAGATTTTAATAAGTCTAGTTATTAGATATAATTACTAAATATGATATATTAGCAATCTTCATCTATTGATTCAGAACTTCTTATAAAGCCATCAGGATTTTTACTGTTAAGTAAATCTCTTATTTTTCCATAAAGAACTTCGAGTGCTGCTAAATTATTAGCTCCCTGTGGGATAATTAAATCGGCTAAATATCTAGAAGGTTGTACAAGGTGAATTGCTGCATCTCGCACTGTGCTTTCGTATTGGGCTATAATACTCTGAACAGATCTACCTCTTTCTATATGATCTCTTTTAATTCTTCTGATGATAGCTACATCAAGAGGAACATCAACAAAGATTCTTAAATCCAACAAAGGCATTATTTCGGGGATATTAAATAACAGCAATCCTTCCACTATCAAAATTGGCTTTGGATCAACTCTAACTGTTTTATCGCTTCTATCGCTGATTTTAAAATCGTAAATAGGGCGTTCAACGGATTTGCCACTGCGCAGTTCATTGATATGTTTAATCAATAAACTTGTTTCCAGTGCGCTCGGATGGTCGAAATTCTGAATAACTGGCCTATCCTTTTTGGCAAAATAGTACATATCGTGTTCAAGGTAGCTGATTTTCCCGGGGAAACGGTCGAGAACTGCCCTTGTAACACTGCTTTTACCTGAACCTGATAATCCACATATTCCTATAATATACATAGCCTTAATATAAACTATTTTTTTTTATTTTCAAGTGTAAAATTTGCACAAAAAAACCAGAGAATATTTCTCTGGTCTGAAAAAAATAAGGAGGCAAACAAATCCATCAACTTTTTCGACAACTTTTGATATTTATTTAACTATTTTATTTTAATTTTTATATTACATAGTTGGTTTTTGCTGTTTTTTTATGATATAAATTGAAATATGAAACCTATCGAAATTAAAAATCTTAAATTCGGTTACAATAAAGAAAGATTAGTATTAGATAATATTAATCTTTCTTTTGAACCAAATACAATAACCTCTGTTCTTGGTCCTAATGGTAGTGGAAAAACTACTATGTTGAAGCTTATTCTTGGACTTATAAAGCCTGCTGATGGAGAAATTTTTGTTTTCGGAACAGAATTGAAACAGATTCCATTGAAAGAGCGTGCAAAACTATTGGCTTATGTTCCACAAAAGCATAATGCTGTGTTTGACTACAAAGTAATAGACGTTTGTGCTATGGGAAGAGCAGCTTACTCAGGTGTTTTTTCAAGCGTAAGTAAAAAAGATTTGGAAATAGCTATGCAAAGTCTTGAAAAGATGAGAATTAGCCATCTTGCAGATAAACCTTATACGCAAATAAGCGGTGGGGAGCAACAAATGGTTTTGATAGCAAGGGCTTTGGCTCAACAGGCCAAAATACTTATTCTTGATGAACCAGTTACTGGTCTTGATTATGGCAATCAAATAAGACTTCTAAAAACTTTAAGAGATTTGTCTAACGAGGGAATAACCTGTATAAAAACTACTCATTACCCAGAACACGCTTTATGGACTTCTGGTCATGCTGTTTTTATGAGAAAAGGCAAAGTATTAGCATCAGGAAATACTTCTGAAATAGTTAATTCAGATAATCTTAGAGCTATTTATGATACAGAAATAGTAGTGCTTCAAAGACCAATAGACGAAAACTCTGTAAGTACCTGCGTGCCTTTATTTTAATTATTAAAACTTTAATATAAAAACTAATCTAAATACGAGATTTTTCAAAATTTTAGTTTTTGAAATATAAAATTTCTTTTGATATTTAAAAGACAAAAAAAATACCCCTAATGAATGATAATTAGGGGTATTTTTGAATCTTATCAAATAAAACTATCTACAGGTCCTTGATAGTCACCTGTTAATGCAATAATTGGCAATACAACTATACCACATAATACATTTAATAATGCAACAAGCAAACCAAATCCGAAAACTTGAGCTATTCTTACCAAAAACATAATTCCAGGGATAAAACCAACTACTGGAATAAACACTAAAAAACCTTTCCAACCATTACCTTTACCATAAACTATTTCACCCAAAACCCAATTGTTATAAAACGGGATAATTGCTGCCCAGCCAGGTTTACCAGCTTTAGTAAATATTCCAATCATTGAAATTATCATTATTAATCCGACCACTATAGAAATTATGCTTCCTGCAGTGGAATCAGAAGAACCGCTATAATAAGCGGCCATAACCAAATTACTGTCCATAAATATCTCCTTTTAAATAAGTTATTATATATATATACATGAATTTGCATATATTTTCAAATATTACTTTTCGCCGATTCCAAGAGTATGCCTTAAAAGAGCTGCTGTTGTAGCATCTCTTCCTCTAAACATTCTATAAACTTCGGCAGGGTGCTTACTTCCGCCAAGAGCTAAAATAGTATCTCTGAAACGATGACCTATTTCTATCATCTTTTCATCGTTATCTAGTCCAGCTTCTTCAAAAGCTGCAAAAGCATCGGCACTTAATACTTCAGCCCATTTGTAACTATAGTAACCAGCACTATAACCGCCAGCAAAAATATGAGAGAAAGAACATAAGAACCTATCGTTCTTGTAAAGCTTTGTTGGACAAGTTTCGTTATTTATTCGCTCAAAAGCTTCAAAGGGTGTTTCTTTACCATCTACATCATAATCGCTATGTAAAAATAGGTCTATTTTAGCAAAAGAAAGCTGTCGGAGCATTGCGTAAGCAGCTCTGTATCGTTCTGACTGTTTTATTTTTTCATAGAATTCTACTGGAATAGTTTCACCAGTCTTATAATGTTTTGCCATACCAAATAAGGTTTCTTTGTTTAAACACCAATTTTCCATAAATTGGCTAGCAAGTTCGACAGCATCCCATTCTACATTTGATACGCCTGAAGCTTCTGCTTCATCAATGGTAGTGAGCATACCTTGTAAAGCATGACCAAATTCGTGGAAAAGCGTATTAACTTCATAGAAACTCATAAGTGATGGCTCGTTATCCATTGCAGGCGTGCCATTGCAGATAACATAAATAACAGGTCTGACAATCTTTCCTTTGAAAACACGTCTGCTTCTGCAAGTGTTCATCCAAGCTCCACCACGTTTTTCAGATGGGCGAGAGTAGGGGTCTAAATAGAAATGTGCAATCATATTGTCTTGTTCATCAAAGATATTGAAAAACATAACATCTTCATGCCATTTTGGAATTTTTGAATAGTCAGATTTTCTGATAGTAATGCCAAAAAGCTTGTTACAAAGCTTAAATAGAGCATCTAATACTCTTGGCATTGGGAAGAAAGGTCTAATTTGGTCTTCTGTGTAAGAAAAGAGTTTTTCTCTTTGACGCTCTGCCCAGAAATGGGTATCCCAAGGCATCAAATCACCTTCAAAACCATTTTCGTGAGCAAATTTTATCAATTCTTCCTGCTCTTTGGCTGCAAAAGGCTTTGAAGCTTCTTCTAGTTCGTCTATCATTTTCTTGACGTTATCAATATTTTGAGCCATTTTGTTGCTAAGACTCATTTCAGCATAGTTTTTGTAACCTAGAAGCTGGGCTTGTTCCTTACGTAACTTAAGTAATTCAATTATTATTCCAGAATTGTCAAATTCACCTGAAGAAGCTCTAGTTGTATAAGCATCGTAAACTTTAAAACGCAATTCTCTATTTCTGCAATGTTGCATAAATGGCAGATAACTTGGTCCGTCTAAGGTAATCAGCCAAGGCCCATTTTGAGGATTGGCTCTGGTTTCATGCTTCTTAGCATAAGAAACAGCAGATAATATTTTTAGCATATCTGGCCAGCCTTCGGTATCGGCTTTTTCTGTTATAACAAGTCCAAAAGCTTTTGTAGAATCTAAGAGATTATTTGAGAACTTGTTTGAAAGTTCCGTCATTCTTTTAACAATGGCATTGAAACGTTCTTTTTTTTCGCCTTCTAGGGCAATTCCACTTTTTTCGGCAGAACGGATTTGGGATTCAATTATTCTTTTTTTAGCATCATTAAACTTGCTGAAAGCTATGCTATCTCTAAGAGCTAACAATCTATTGTATCTAGGCTTGCTTTGTGACATCTTTAAAGACAAACTTATACATTCAGGCATAAGCTCATCATAGGCTTTACGCAAAGCATCTGAATTTTTTACACTTTTTAAATGATTTAGAACGCTCCAAGTGTATTCCCAATCTAAATCTGTTTCATCAAAAGGTTCAATTAAAGAATTCCAAGTTGGTTCGGAGTTTTCTTCGACATCTTTTAAAACTTTTTCTATTTTCGTAAAAACAGCCTTAACAGCAGGTACAAAATCTTCCGCTTTAATCTGGTCGAATTTGGGCAAACCTTCACGTTGCATTAGAGGATTTGACTGTAAATTCATGATTTTTCTTCCCATAAAATTAGATGTGTACATCATTTTTTCGTAAGTATTCTATAATAACATATCGCACAAAGACAATATTTTTATATATTAAATATTAAAAAATTTTTTTTCTTTACTCTTCAATTATTTCTTCAATTATTTCCTCGTATTCATCATCATCTTCTTCTTCTTCATATTCTTCTTCTATATCATACACTTTATTTTCTTTACCATCATAATCTTCATAATCGAAATTGTCGTCTATATTTTCAGTTTTGTCCTCTTTATAAACTTTATTACCGAAAACATCATTTATATTATCATCATAAGAATAATCATCTTTATCATTATCAATTTCTTCTTCAATTTCATCAATTTCATCAATTTCTTCAATCTCTTCAACATCTTCAACTTTTTCTTTTATATCATTTTCAGAGTTACCCGAATAAACCCCATTCTCTTTTATGTCATAATCTGATTCTTGTTCTATAAGTTTTTCTATCTCATTTTCTTCATAGTTATCATACTGATTTTGTATTTCTCTATCATTGAGGTTATTGTATTCAATATTGTCATCATCATCATCTTCTTCTTCCACTATTATTTCTTCAATTATTTCTTCTATAATATTATCTAAGTTTTCTTTTTCAATAGTTGTTTCTTCATCTTTTTCAGTTTTTTCAGAGGACGATGATATATTATTAATAGTGTGATCTATAGTTGGGGATTCATCTATTTTTTCTGGTGTTTGTGTTGTTTTTTCTTCTTCTTTTTGGGGAACATTTATAATCAGACTATTAAGTAAATCTTCATCAGATATTTGTTCTTCGAGCTTAGGTGAATCTTGATTTTGGGTGTTATCATTAATATATATTTCTTCTAGGTTTTGTTTATTAACTTCTGCATTATCTGTTTGTGTGCTTTCAAATTCTTGTAAAGATTCTGATTCAGAATTTGTTATGTTTTCTTCTATAATCTCTTCAGATTCAGAATCTGTTATATTTTCTTCTATAAACTCTTCAGATTCTGTAGTATTGTCTATTCCTTTATTCTTCTTCTTTTTTAGTTTTATAAAAAAGAATACTCCTATTCCTGTTAAAGAAAAAACAAATATTATTAAGATGTAAATCCATATATTGGATTTCATTTTATTAGCAAATTCGATAGCTTCTTTTAAAGGCTTTTCACAATTAATAGCTTTTTCTAGATGTTTCTTCGCATTATTTATATCTGGTTTTTTTCTATTATATAAATAGTAAGCCATACCGAAATTGCCTTCAGGAGAGTTTGGATTATCTTCTAATGCTGTAGCAGAATAGCTTCTTATTAAATTAATGTTTGGTTTATCTTTTCTATATTCTAGCATAACTTTATATTTTTGAGCTGCTGGAGCAGAGCCTGCTTCATTGTTTTCTGCAAATAAATCTTCTAGTTCAGTCCATTTACCATTTTCGTAAAGGTTTTGAGCTTTTGCTATTACATCATTATATTTTGAATAATCTACCTTTTCTTCTTCTTCTTCGCTATCTTCATCCTCTTCATCATTTTCTTCACTGTCTTCTTTTCCCCCATCTTTGGAATCTTCTTTATCTGATTTTGCTTTTGTTGTGTCTTTATTTTTGGAAACTTGGTCTGTTTTTAAATCTTTGGTATTATCATAAATAAATTGAAATGTTTTTTTGCATAATTTCCAATTTTCATTTGTTCCATCAACCCAATACTTAGTTACTTCTAAGTTTTTAAAGAAAGAATATAATTTATAAATATCAATTTGAATATTATTTTGTTTTATTGGTTGTTTTATTGGGGTAGGTATTTTTTTTGACGTTTCTTCTTGTTTATTCTGTTTTAAATTATTTTTTGATGAAGGTGTAGAAGTATATTTTTTTTCATCACGGTTTAAATCTTGTGCTTTTTCTTTATTTTGATTTGTCTGTAAAACTTTCTCTTTATTATTGTTTTGTTTTTTTTCTATTGTTATTGGCTTTTGATTATTGTTTGGAAAAATATTTGTTTTTTCATAACTCTTGTTTTCTAATTCTTGATTAGCTAGTGGTTTTATATTTTTATTATTTTTTTGGAAATAAGTATTTGGTTGAATTGCTTTTTGTGTTTGTTTGGGAGTTATTATCTTTATTTCATTTTCTATGCGATAGTTTACCTCTGGAGATTCTAAATTACGCAAAATATCATCTATTTCACTTGCGTATATATTTTGAACTAGTGATATAAAAAATGAAATAACTAAAAATAAATAAAAAAGCTTTTTCACTTTAACACTATTTTGCGTATTTTAGACGTGCTTCTACAGCTAGTTTGTCACATCTTTCATTTTCAGGATGTCCAGCATGACCTTTTATCCATATCCAAGTCAACTCATGATTTTGGGATTGTTTTAAAAGTCTTTCCCATAGTTCTTGATTTTTAACAGGCTTTTTAGCTGCTGTTTTCCAGCCATTTTTTTGCCAAGAATCAATCCAGTTTTTTAAAAAAGCATCACTGACATATTTGCTGTCTGTTGTTATTTTTACTTTACAAGGTTCTTTAAGACTTTCTAGTGCATTAATAACAGCTAATAATTCCATTCGGTTGTTAGTGGTTTCTTGTTCACCACCTGATAATTCTTTTTCTATTCCTTTAAAACGTAATATAGAACCCCAGCCACCAGGTCCTGGATTTCCACTACAAGCTCCGTCACTAAAAAGTTCTACTTCTTTCATTCTTTTGCTCCATATATAACATAGAGCTATTATCGGAAAAATATTTTGATTAAATTACTATTGTAAATATTAAAAAACGATAATATAATACGAAGTTTAGTTAAATGCTCTTTTTCTCTTCCAAACAGAAATAACTATATCATCACATTCGTCGCTATTTTCTGATTGGGCTTTGTATGCTTCATCTACATTTCCATAGGCTTCCCCATCTGGACCATAAGACCAAATATATAGATTCTTACCTTTAGCAACATATTTGATGTCATTTCCCCAAGCATCTACCATAAAATCTTCAGGGTCAGCATCCATGTAAGGTCCTTTCCATTTTTTTGCATAACGGTTAGGAACATTACTTCCAAAACCACTATTAGAATCACTAACAAGAACATTCAAATCTTCGCAAGAAGTACAAAGTAATTTTTCTGCATTATAAGACGATATACAACCAACTTTTCCAACATACGGCATACGCCCAACATCTTGCTGGTATGCCAACAAAGCACTTTTTAAAGATGACAGTTTTGATTTGGTAGCAGAAGCACGTCCTTGGTCTGTGATGGACCCAATCATTGGACCAGCGACAGAAGCAAGAACCGCAATAACAATAATTACGACCATTATTTCCATGAGGGTAAACCCTTTTTTGTTAGCCATAATTTTATTCTCCTGTTCTACCTAATTATAAATATAAGCAGAAATTTTGTACTGTCAAGTGTACAAATTTAAATTTTTGTAGTATACTATATGATATTTAATTCACAAAGTATTTCTATGTACAATTATAACAAACAATTTAACTTTTGTCTTGCGATTTTATCGACAATTATTTTTTTTTGGTTAATATCTAATCTTTTTTTTAATGATATTTGGAAAGGCTTGTTTCAAGAGTCTAATCCAGATGCTCTTTTGTTTACTAGACAACTTGAACAATCATTGTTAAAAGGAAAAGTTTTAGATACGGATAACTATGCCGCTTTTCCTTATGAAGTAAAAACAGGTTTTGCCCCTTTTTATATGAATTTTTTAGTGGCTTTTGTGAATCTGTTTTTTGCTATTTTCCCAAAATCTTCAATAGAGCCAATTTATATAGCAGGTGTTCTTCCTATTTTATTTTCATGGTTATTAACTACTATATTAATTGTTTCTATTTATAAACTTAGTAAAAATAGAATTATAACTTTATTTTGTGCTGTAAGTTTGCTTCCTGGATACTCAACAGGAATGGTAACAGGTTTTCTTAATCTAGATTATGACTACATTATTTCATTCTTTATTTGGATTTGGCTAATAAATGCTGCTTTTTATTTAAAAACAGAAAAACATATATTTGTTTATTTAGGTTCGGTAGTTTCAGCTTTGTTTATTTCTACATGGAATGGTTCACCTTTCTTTTATTTTTTTGCTACTATCTATGCATTTATCCTTTGGTTAATTAATCCTAAAAAGCAACCTCTTTTTTTAGATTATGCTTCTATAACCATGTTTATAGGAGGAGTTATTGCTTTAATATTTGTGCCGAGAACCGATGAAAGTTTAAGATACTTTTTAAGTGGTTCTGTAGAAAGATATTCATATATTCAAAGTTTATTAGTAATATTTGGTTCTGTTTTTCTAATATTTTTGAAAAAGATAAGTTTGTATGAAAATCCAAGAAAGATTGGAATTGTATTAATAGGAGTTTTATTTGTTATATTTATTGGTATTTTTCATGAAATTTTGTTTCGAGCTTCTGGAATACTATTAAAAACAGACCCTGTACACGCAACAATAACAGAATTATTTAAGGGATTTGATTTTGAAAAAATATTTGACTCTGCTTTTAAAGATACATTATTTAGATTTGGTATTTTGTTTTTCTTTATTCCTCTTTCACTTTTTGTTTCTTATGATAAAAAATATGAAAAAGAGTTAAAATTTATAAGCCATTGGATTATTATTTTTATTTGTTTAACTGTTTTTTATCAAGTTAGATATATTAGGTGGCTAGGTTGTGGTTATGGATTATTGTCTGGTTTTATTTTATATTTTATTTGGAATATGCTTAAAAACAATATAAAAACCACAAAATATAAATTAATAAAATGTTCAATAGTTTTATTTCCAATAATTTTAACCAATGCTATTATAAATTATTCTGTAATTACTCAAAATGCCAAACTTTCAGCAGAAGAAATAGAACTTTTTTCTTGGATAAAAGAATGTACTCCTTCTACTTCTGGTTATTTTGATAATAACAAACCAGAATATGGAATATTATCTTACTGGGATTTAGGGAATAAAATATCATATTATACAAAAAGACCTGTGGCGGTAAGTAATTCTTTGTGGGGCTATAAAACCATGGCAGATGTTTTTTCAACAGAAAACGAAAAAGATGCTTACAATCAATGTTTAAAATATAAAATTGGTTATCTGGTTCTAGAACCATCTAGATTTATAACAAACAATATATTTGCATATTGGCAGGTGTTTAAAAATATGCCTGAAACAGGAGAATATAAATTATATTATGGTGAAGTCTCTCAAAGAGAAAGTTATGATTATTTATATTCTTGGCTTTCAAAAAATCTTGGTTTAACATCTCTTGGAGAATTTGGCATTAGCAACAATTTTAGATTAGTATTTGCAAATACCAATGAAAAAAATATGATTTCAAGATATTTGGTTTTTCAACCTGTAAAAGGTGCTATTTTTGAACTGAATAATTTAGAAGCGAGTACATCGGTAAGTCTTTCGTTAGAGTTTGAAGCAGATAAAATACCTTTTGTATATAAAGTTACTAAAGTTTCAGAAGAAAATGGTGTTTGCAGTTTTGCTCTTCCTTATAGCACAGATTTTCAAAATGGCAATATAAAGACGGATTCATTTTATAAGATTGCTATTGAAAAAGAAGGAAAAAAGAAACTTGCAAAACTATTTGTTTCTGACAGAGAAGTTATAAATGGTTCTATTTTGAATCTTGATGAGAAGTTAAATTATTTATCCACTTCTGAATAACAATAGTAGTTGTTGCTGGTTCTGATAAATTTTCAACAAATTCAAAACTATCTGATTGATAATAGAGTTTTTGATTGTTAAGTAAGCCTATACTTCGTTCTTCGAATTTAGAAGATAATAAACTTTGCCCTATATATTCATCAGAGGATTCTAAGCCAAGGAGTTCACATAAAGTTGGAGCTAGGTCTAATTGACAGCATAAAGTATTTGATTTTAGATTTTTAAATATATCTTTTCGACTTGTTACAAAAATAAGTGGTAGTTTTCCTAACTGAAAATGTGATTGTTTGTCTTTTATTAGTTCTTTATGACCATATCCTAATGGGGGATAATGGTCAGCAGTAATCATTAATAAGGTTCTTTCATCTAGTATATTGTTTTCTTCACAAATATTGACAAATTGCTTGATAAGCCTATCAGCATCATATATAGCTTTAACTATATCGTTTTTATGATTTTTAACCTCACTAGGTAGATTTTTGGCTTCAGTTATAGAATAAGAAATGGGCTGATGCTGATTTAATAAATCTATAATCATAAAATATTTTTCCCTATTTATTTGAGATATTATATTTAAAGCTTCTGAATACAAAATATTATCCATATAACCCCAAACATAACCTTGAGGTTCAGGGTATTTTTTGGCTAAATCTTCATAGCCAATAAAGTTAGAAAAACCAAAAACCTTGCTAATAGTGATTTCTTCGTTTCCATAAACTCTGCTTGAACCTCGTAAAAACCAAGTAGAATTAGGATACTTTGATTCAAATAGATGAGCTAAATTATGTTTTTGTTTGTTGTGGTTATTTTCATTAAAAGGTATCTTGCTGCTAAGAATAGCATTTAAACCTTGAAGAGTTGGAAAATCAGAAGTATAAAAATTTTTTAAATGAGGATAATTGTTCATTAAATAATCTAAATATGGAGAAGCTTCAGCAGGAATATCTGGATTTACGCAATGAAGGTATTCTAAAGCAAAAGATTCAAGAACAATCATTATAAGTCTATCGAATTTCGCTTCTGTTTTTTGTGTTTGTTTGGTTGGTAAAAAGCCATTTGTTTCTAAAAATAATCTTTCTTTAGAAGAATATTCTTTAAACTTATTATTGAAAGTTTTGTTTTGTTTTGAATATAAGAAACCAAATATAGAACCAGAGTATAAATCTTTTAAAATCCTATTTTTCCCTTCTACAGTTCTTTTATGACCAGTAAAATTGCTCTCTATAGGGAAACAGACATTACTAGCAAATAGAGAGGAAAAGAATGTAAAAATGCATATTGCTGTAAGTGGTTTGATAAATTTTTTTTCAATAAAGGAAGTTTTTCTGTTTGAAAGATAAATAGATACAAAAATAGCTATAATAAACAATAACAATAAACAGATAATTTCCATTCCCATATTTCCAATAAAACCTTTTGAAGAATGAAAATTAATAAAATTTAAAACTATCCAGTTAAAACGTTCTAAAGTTGCTCTAAAATAAAAATAGTCTATTAATGGAAGAAAAAGAGTTATATGCAATAATACAATTGATAATTTTTTCAAAATAGGAATATATTTGCATATTATGCCTAAAAAAAGAGTTATAAATGAAAATATAAAAAGATCTCTATTGAATCCACCCCAGAAGGCATAAAAATAACGCCAGTTATAATCAATGAAATTTTTTTGTAAAAATAGATAATGATTTGTAAAATCAATCAAACAAAAGGCTAAATAAGGATATACTATTCCTGAACTAAAAAAAGATAAAAAAGAAATGTTATTAAGAATTTTCTTCATTTTTTTGTTGCTTTAATAAAGCTATTTCTTGAGTAAGACTTTTTATTTGGTCATTCTGTTTGCTTATAACTACAGAAAATTGTATTAAAACTAAAGTAATAGCTATTATAAGTAATAGGAAAAGCATTGCTGGCGGGTAGTCAATCTCTGTAAATTTTGCAAGATAATCTAACGCTTTTCTCCAACAAGAAAAAAAAAGAAATAAACAGCCAAATATTATCCAAATTATAGCATAAGCTTCTTTTAGAAGCTTTTTCCGTATTAATTCAATTATTAAGAGTAGGAAAAATGAACTACCTATTATTGATATTATTTGTATAGTCTGCATAGTTAACGTTTCATTATTTAGTCTAATTTATTGTTGTTATTATGAGATACAATAATTTAGCTAATTGCTTCAAACATTTTTATAGAATTTTCTAATAGTTTAAGTCTATCATCTAAAGACAATAATTCTAATTTTGATACTATCAAATACTCACCATTTCCTTCATAAACAAGATCTTCTTTAATATTTTTTTGTACAGCTTCACATTTTGACGTGTCGAAAAACTGAAGAGTTTCGTCTTCGTTTCTTGTTCTGACCAAAACCATATCTTCACCGTCAATAGTTTTTACTTCAATTAAATCTATATCTTCGTAATCTTTTATCGTAGGAAGAAAATTTACATCAGAATTCAAAAAGCCTTTTACCAACATATAAAAATGAGGAAAATTAATTTCCTTTTTATGAATGACACAGAGGGTTTCATTAAATGTTTCATCATATTTATTAAAAGGAGGTTTTGAGCTAGTCTTTTCTATCGAATAATAGAAATCAATCAACTGAAAGTCATAATCATTACGAGTGCCATGCATTATGTGATAATAGCATTGATTTTTCCCTCTGGAAGTAATATCAAATTTCTCGTTGCAGTCAATAATATATTCTGAGTCTTCTTGATATTTTATTCTGTTTTGTTCGCAATATTTACTAAATTGCTCTTTTCTCTTTTTATCTTTTATTAATGAATAAATTACAGCAACAATAAAAATAAAAACAAATAAACTAATTAAAAAGCCAAAAAGAGCTTCTCCATTCATATTAATTACCTCATATACTACATTAGTAAAAAAACGCCTGAGAATCAGGCGTTTTTCGTAGAACTATTTTATGCTTTTTTCTGTTCTTTTGCCCAACCATCTTTTAAACCAATAGTCTTATTGAATACTGGTTTATCTGGTTGAGAATCTTTATCTTTGCAGAAATAACCGATTCTTATGAATTGAGCAGTTTTGCCTACTTCTAAGTCTGCTAGAGCTGGTTCTACAATAGCATCTTTAATAACAGTCAAAGAATTTTCGTTCATATTTTCTAAGAAATCATGACCTTCTTCAACCTTATCGGGGTTTTCTACGTTAAACAATCTATCGTAAACTCTAACTTCGGCTGGAACACCATATTTTGCAGAAACCCATTGAATTGTGCCTTTTACTCTACGACCATCAGGAGAAGCACCACCACGGCTTTCTGGGTCATATTTACAATGCAATTCTGTAATATTGCCTTGAGAATCTTTGAAAATAGAAGTCAAAGTAATGTAATAAGCGTGTTTCAAACGAACTTCAATACCAGGAGCAAGTCTGAAATACTTCTTGGGTGGGTTTTCCATGAAGTCGTCTCTATCGATATAAAGCACTTTTGTAAATTTTACTTTACGAGTTCCAGCATTTGGATCTTCTGGGTTATTGTCTGCATCAAATTCTTCAGTTAAATCGTCTGGATAATTTTCGATAACAACTTTAAGAGGATTGATTATTCCCATAAAGCGAAGAGCGTGTTTGTTCAAATCTTCTCTAACGCAGCTTTCTAACTGTGAAAATTCAACAGTGCTGTTAGCTTTAGAAACACCAATTCTATCGCAGAATTCTATAATTGCAGAAGCAGGATAACCACGTCTTCTCATGCCAGAAATAGTAGGCATTCTTGGGTCGTCCCAACCTGAAACCTTATGTTCTTTTACGAGTCTAAGAAGCTTTCTTTTGCTCATAACAGTATAAGTTAGATTAAGTCTAGCAAATTCATACTGGTGAGGTTCTGCTGGAACTGGCAAAGTCTTGATGAACCAATCATAAAGTGGACGATGGTCTTGGAATTCAAGAGTACAAATAGAGTGGGTGATATGTTCTATTGCATCAGACTGGCCATGGGCGAAATCATACATTGGGTAAATACACCATTTGTCGCCAGTTCTAGGATGAGTTTGATGAAGAATACGATACATTACAGGGTCACGAAAATTGATATTGGGGGAAGCCATATCAATTTTTGCTCGAAGAACTTTTTCACCATTTGCAAATTCACCTTTTTTCATTCGCTCAAAAAGGTCTAAGTTTTCTTTAACACTTCTATCACGCCAAGGAGAATTCTTACCAGGTTCTGTAAGAGTTCCACGAGTTTCTCTTATCTGGTCAGCATTCTGGTCGTCAACATAAGCAAGACCTTGCTTAATCATATAAACAGCCCAATCATAAAGCTGGTCGTAATAATTGGATGCATAATATTCATGGTCTCCCCAATCGCAACCTAGCCATTTAAGGTCTTCGCGAATTGCATCCATATATTCCTGATCTTCTTTAACTGGGTTTGTATCGTCAAAGCGAAGATGGAATTCGCCATTATAGTCACGAGCCATACCATAGTCAACACATATAGCCTTAGCATGACCAATATGCAAATAGCCATTTGGTTCTGGTGGAAATCTGGTGATAACTTTTGTGATTTTTCCAGATTTTAAATCTTCTTCAATAATATCACGTATAAAGTTAGAGGTTTTAGCAGAATTATCTGTTGTGGTTACATTTGTGGTTTCTTCTGAACTCATTGTTTGCCCCAAAGTTATAAATTATTATTTCAGCAATTTGTTAATTGAACAATGTTCAAAAAATCGTCATTGCGAGCTGGTAAGTTATCTGTCATTGCGAGCAGTCGTAGACTACAGACAACGTGGCAATCCATAAATATTTATTAATTGCCATAAAATAACGAAAAGATTTTATCACACTGCTTTGTTTTATGCAATCTATGAAAATAGTTTTCCCTGTGCCCTGTTACAAATTCAGGGCAAACGCAAACTTTTTTTAGATGTTAAGCACTTTTTCGAGGTATTCAGTTTTACGACATGCTTTTAACATTTTGGCATT